>JAXISU010000550.1:0-1509 GCA_034680425.1 Cyclobacterium sp. | reverse complement strand
TATTTTTTTTAAGAAGGTTGAGCAAAACATCTGGATCCAATTGATCTGCAAGTTTCTGGTTAAACCCGAATTGGGAGCTTGTAAACTGATCTACATGTTGAATTAGGTTGGTAATCCGTACCGTTACGTCTGCAAAATCAGCAGAGAAACTAATCAAGTTGATGACGATAAAACTTAGTAATCCAGCGACTAGGCCTATCATTGATACCAAAGAAACGATACTAGACAGGATACGTGGAAACTTGTATTTTTCTAGAAAAAGGCTGAAAGGAGTGAAAAGAACAGCAAAAAATGCTCCTAAGGCCAATGGGATTAAGATTGCCTTTCCGACAATTAGGATAAATACTACCACAATCAACAAGGACAAAACTGCCAATGCCTTGAGATAGGGCGGGAGTTGAAGTGTTTTTGGATTCATGCAGCAGTGTGAGGTTGAATTTAGGATAAACGTTAATTTCCCACTACTAAGCCACTACGCTTCAAGAGGGCATCTGGTTTTGGTTCACGTCCACGAAAACGAGCATACAAGAGGGATGGGTGCTCAGTTCCTCCAGCAGAAAGGATGTTTTTTTCAAAGGAAACGGCCGTATTTGAATCAAATACACCTTTTTCTTGGAACAATTCAAAGGCATCTGCGTCCAAGACTTCTGCCCATTTGTAACTGTAATATCCTGAAGCATATCCCCCTTGGAAGATGTGTGAAAAACTGGTGCTGATGCGTGTGTTTTCCACGCTCGGATGTAGTTCGGTAGCCTTCAGTATCTCCTTTTCAAAAGTTTTGATGTCCTCGATTTGATTGGGGTCTTGGCTATGATAGGCCATATCCAATAAGGCAAAACTCAATTGACGTAGCGTCATGTAGCCTTGCTGGAAATTGGCGGCGTTCTTGATTTTTTGAACCAGTTCAGCGGGAATGGGTTCCCCAGTTTGGTAATGCCTTGCAAACAGATCCAAGCATTCCTTTTCATAGCACCAGTTCTCAAAAATTTGAGAGGGGAGTTCCACAAAATCCCAGAACACGCTCGTGCCGGATAGGCTTTCGTAGACCCCTCGAGCCAACATGCCGTGTAAGGCATGTCCAAACTCATGGAATAGGGTGGTCACCTCGTTGAAGGTCAATAAACTTGGGCTCGTCTTGGTCGGCTTGGTAAAATTACATACGATGGAAACGTGCGGGCGGTGATCGATTCCGTTCTCCTGAAATTGACCTCGGTAGGAAGTCATCCAGGCACCATTTCTTTTCCCCGGTCTTGGGAAGAAATCTGCATAAAACACAGATAAAAACTGATTCTTGCGGTCGTAGACCTCATAAGCAGTTACTTCAGGATGGTAAACTGGAATTTCTGAATTGGGCACAAAGCGAAGTCCAAACAAGCGCGAGGCAGTGGCAATGACTCCCGAAATCACATTTTCCAAACTGAAGTAAGGACGAAGTTCCTCCTCGTCAAATGCATACTTTTCCTTTTTGAGTAATTCGGAATAGTAGGCAAAGTCCCATTTTTCCAACGC
>JAXISU010000549.1:0-1511 GCA_034680425.1 Cyclobacterium sp. | reverse complement strand
TAATACCTCATAAAAGGTTCTACCCCATCCATCACCTCCTAGGGTAGTTCCTGAAGACCCAATTGCGGGTACACCATTGATTAGAACTAGGGGTTCGCCACCTCTAAAGGACACCCGGACATTTGGAGGAGTGCCTACAATTCTCATTCCTGCTACTTGAGCGGATAAGGAATAAATAAATTGGAGGGTCGTCCCCACTAGATTCATCCCCTCAGTCATCACTACTTTGTCCGGTTCCCCATAAATCATCGGCCCTATGGAATTTTCCTTTTTTTCTTCGACCACTGCTTCATCCAGCATGATTTCCCCTTGTTTCAGGGGCTGAATAGGCAGGAAAGAAGCATCCTGCATTCCCCTAGGCACTACGCTAGGAAAAGGGAGATGTGCGAAGGAATTTTGGTGGGGATAGGATTTTACCTTCAATTGGATCACACGTATGGGACGGGCATTTTGATCCGTAGCCTGTAGGGATACTTCAAACTCCCCAGGGAAGTTTGATGCCGGAAAGCTGAAGGCGCCATCTTTCCCAGATTTAAGGGTACGCACATCTTCGTATCCGTTGACAAAGGCTTTGATGGAGCCCTGCACTGGTACTCCGCTATCGTTCAGCAGGTTTCCTTCCAGTTCAAACCCCTTTTCCACGGGATAGGCCGCTTCGGGGCCTTGACTTTTTCGTTTGGAAGGGGAAACGAGTACTTCCATCCCTTTTGGCTCGGGCACATAGACCGCCTGATTGGCATCGAGCACCGACACAGAAAGGTTGGATTTCAGGTGTTTTCCTTCCTGATCTACCGCAAGGATATTAAGCGTGACTTTTTCTCCTGGGCCATAGGTCTGCTTATCCGAGAAAACACGAACATGCTTTGCATCCAAGGAAGGCAGGGATGGGGAAGGTTGCTTCTGGTGCGCTAAAATCTGAATAGGCAAGACAAATTCTTCCTGCTCGTAATTTAGACTCCAGGCGGTGTAGGCACGTAGGTAAAAATTACCCGTTTCGGATAAGTCCGGAAGGGATAGGTGCCCTTGGGCCACCCCGTCTTTGATTTCTACCACTTGATGTATCCATTCGTAGCCCGTGGTATCGATCAATTCCACATGCAGCACCTTGCTCAGCTCTTCTGCCATCAGTGGATTACCATAGGAGAGGTAGGCTTTGAAATAGATGTTTTCCGCTGGCCAATAGTGCTTGCGATCGGTATGCAGGTAGAGGCGTTCCTGCATCACCTCTTCATTTTTTTCTAGATTGGCCAATTTGGTCAAGCGCTCCGCATTGAAATTGAAGGGCACTCCGAAGATGGGGTTTTGGTTCACAAAAAACCCACCCAAATTGAGTTGAGCCTGGGACACGGGATTGCCGTTGAGGTGAACGAGCAGCTTTTCCCCACTATAGTCTAGTGAGCCTTGAGAGCCGTCAGGCAAGCTAATGGACAGCGGCTTGGCAAAGGTAAGTCGGTAGGTGCCTGGCTGGGTTGTAAATGCCACTTCAGGTTGTGCAGGAGTAGAAAAAAGCT
>JAXISU010000548.1:0-1512 GCA_034680425.1 Cyclobacterium sp. | reverse complement strand
CCTGAAGACCCAAAGCAGACAGGTCAGAACCTTCCCGCTTGAGCCCATGAATTGTCCCCAAGGAGCTAAAAGCCCTTGCCAATTCACTGCCCACTAGTCCAGTAATTCCTGTGATGAGAATGTTCATGGTTGATGTTTCTAGGCAATAAATCGCCTAACGAATTTATAATCCTCCTTGGTTGGCAGCTACAAACTCCGCAAGGGTAGGCAATAGCATGTCTTTTTCAGAGACAATCGGCTCTGCTACTCCCCAGTCAATGCCAAGGGCTGGATCGGACCAAAGGACTCCTCCTTCGGAAGCCTTGTGGTAATAGTTGGAGCATTTGTACACAAAAACTGCATCTTCCAAAACCGAAAACCCATGGCCAAAGCCTGCGGGAATGTAGAGAAGGTTGTTTTTCTCCGTATCCAAAATCGTGGTATACACTTGTCCAAAGTTGGCGGAGCCCTTTCTCAAATCCACGGCTATGTCCAAGACTTTTCCAGAAATCACCCGGACCAACTTGGCCTGAGCATGTTCCCCGCGCTGAAAATGAATTCCCCGTACAGTTCCTTTTTGTGAAAAAGACTGGTTGTCTTGCACCCAAGATTCCTGAACCCCAACCTGCTCCAGCCAATCCCCACGAAAGGATTCAAAAAAATAACCCCTACTATCTGGAAAGACGCGGGGGAAAATCTCGAAGACACCAGGGAGGGAAGTTTGCTTAATTTCTGCCATTGGGGCGTTTTATTTTTGCTTTCGGGAGCAAAATAACCATACCCAAAGAGAGTATCCTAATCTAATCTAAGGAATTATGCTCAAATTTGGGGGAGCAATGCCGAGTCAAGTGTCAACCGTCGCTTCCAAAGACATTGCTCACGAGTTATACCCTACAGCCAGTCCATGAGTAAATTTTCCCGCAAACTCCAAAAACTACACGATACCGCCCCCCGACAGGAAACTGCCGTGTTGGTAACCTTGGTGCGTCAGCATCAGCCCGAACTGGAAGTGGAGGAGCATCTGGATGAATTGGCCTTCTTGGCCGAGACCTTGGGTGCGAAGACGGTGTACCGTTTTAAACAAAAAATGGACAAGCCGGACATTCGCACCTTTGTGGGAAAGGGAAAGCTGGAGGAGATTCAAACCTACATAGAGCACTTTGCGGTGGACATGGTCATCTTTGACGATGACTTGAGCCCTTCCCAAATGCGAAATTTGGAGAATGAACTTAAAATAAAAATCTACGACCGCTCACTCCTGATTCTAGATATTTTCTTGCAGCGTGCCCAGTCGGCACAGGCCAAAACTCAGGTGGAACTGGCACGATTTCAATACCTCTTGCCCCGATTGACCAATATGTGGACTCACTTGGAGCGGCAGCGTGGAGGAACGGGCACTCGAGGAGGATCTGGTGAAAAGGAAATTGAAACGGATAAGCGAGACATTCGCGCTAAAATCTCCCTCCTCAAGGAAAAGTTGCTAGAAATCGAGAAGCAAGGAGTCACCCAACGCAAAGGCCGAAAGGGAATCGT
>JAXISU010000547.1:0-1515 GCA_034680425.1 Cyclobacterium sp. | reverse complement strand
GCTGCCCTCCACGTTTCATCGGAATGGCATCTCTCCAGCCCTGAACTGTTTTTTCATCCTAGACCTCAGTGATCTCTGTTTCAATGAATCCAGGGGCCACGGCATTGCAGCGAATGTTACGTGATCCCAATTCCAAGGCTATGGATTTGGTGAATCCGATGATTCCAGCCTTCGAGGCGGCATAATTCGCTTGGCCTGCATTTCCTTTTACGCCCACCACAGAGGTCATGTTGATGATGGAGCCCGACTTGGCCTTCATCATCACTCGCGTAGCCGCCTTTACGGTATTGAAGCAAGACTTCAGGTTGATGTTCATTATCTCATCCCAGGACTCTTCGGTCATGCGCATGAGCAAGTTGTCCCGAGTGATGCCCGCATTGTTGACCAAAATATCGAGGCCTCCAAAGTCAGCCACCACCGCATTGATCAATTCCTCTGCTGCTTTAAAGTCGGAAGCATCCGAGCGATATCCTTTGGCAGTAATGCCAAAAGCCTTTAGTTCAGTTTCTAAGGCAAGCCCCTTTTCTACGCTTGAAAGGTAGGTGAAGGCCACTTGCGCGCCCTCTTGGGCAAATTTGATGGCAATGGCTCTACCAATTCCCTTGGAAGCTCCAGTGACGAGGGCAATTTTTCCAGTTAGTAATCCCATGAATAGACTCATTTTTGATTTCGCCAAAAATAGAAATTTCTCCCGGCATTTGGTCGCTGGATTTTTTGAAAGCCAGTGTAAGTGATCCTGAACGGATGATTTCCCCTATTTTTTTGAAATAATCCCAAGAAATACACGCCAAAAAAGCGTATCTCAGAATTAAGTTTAGCCCTACTAAATCCTTCAGCAAGAAACTTTTCCGGACTGAAACTACCTCGTAAAACAGATTTTTTTCTGAAAGCAAAAGACCTATTTTTGCGAAGTTATTTTGATATCAAATCCATTAAACTATGTCTTCGACAAAATTTGACTTGATTGTGCTGGGTAGCGGACCGGGAGGATACGTGGCGGCCATTCGTGCTTCACAACTTGGACTGAAAACTGCCATTGTGGAAGCAGAAGAGTTGGGCGGAATCTGCCTCAACTGGGGCTGTATCCCCACCAAAGCGTTGTTGAAAAGCGCACAGGTTTACGAATACATCAACCATGCCAGCGACTACGGAATCACCGTGAAGGATGCTACAGCAGATTTTGGCAGCATGGTCAAGCGCAGCCGCGGTGTCGCAGATGGCATGAGCAAGGGCGTGCAATTTTTGATGAAGAAAAATAAAATCGAAATCATTTCTGGTTGGGGCAAAATCCAACCTGGAAAGAAGGTAGAGGTAGCAGACAAGGATGGCAAAAAGACGGTTTATGCTGGCGACCACATCCTTATCGCAACTGGTGCTCGCGCTAGAGAACTTCCTACTTTAAAGATTGATAACGAAAAAGTAATCGGCTACCGCAAGGCGATGACCCTAGAAAACCAGCCTAAAAGCATGGTGGTGGTAGGATCTGGTGCCATCGGGGTGGAATTTGCCTACTTC
>JAXISU010000546.1:0-1515 GCA_034680425.1 Cyclobacterium sp. | reverse complement strand
TAAGGTAGCGGGGCTTCCTCCTGCTTTTTGCGCAGCAGCTCCCCCAGTCGGGTACTCCACTTATCTTCCTGCATAAACGGTATGGTAAAGGTGTATCAGTTGGCGCAGCTTATGCTTGGCTCGAGTCAGGTACACGCGTGAGGAACTTTCGGTAATTGCTAATTTTTCGGCTATTTCTTTGTGGCTATAGCCCTCCACTTCGTACAGTGTAAATATTACATGCTGGTCTTCCGGGAGCTGGTGAAGTAACTTCAAGATTTCTTCGTAACTCAGTTGGCCGATGGCATCCTCGTTGACTTGCAAGAGACTGTGTCCTTCTACCTCCTCATGAAAACGGAATTTTCTATTTTTTCGGTAGTAGTCAATTGACGTATTCACCGCAATCCTGCGCAGCCAAGGTTTCAGTACCACTTCCTCATTGAGTCTTCCAACGGTGTCAAAAAACTTAAGAAACGTATCCTGGGTAATCTCCTGAGCCAAGTCTTCGCTTTTGACATAGGTCCTTCCTATGCCCATGACAAACCCGTAGTATTTTTTGAAAAAATACTCCTCGTGCATCTTTGATCGACGTTTGCACCCATCGATTAGTTCAAGATCTGTCAGATTCAATAGGATAGGCTAAGGTTCACACGCTTTCTGAAGTACGGGATTTAAGGTTTGCTAGTTGTGAAACGGAAGTCCCTTCCAAAACGCTACACCCCTAGAAAAAATTAATTTGGATCTACATCCACGATCCAACGCACAGCCCGAAACTCTGGAATGGCCTGCAGGTCTTCCAAAATCTTGGCTAAGCGATCCTTGAATACGGTCTGGGCATCTCCCTGCCGATCCAATTTGATTAAGGATTCCAACTGGTACAAGTTTTTGATGCGGGCAATGCTCCCCTTTTCTGGGCCCAGCACTATTTTTTGAGGGGTAGATTGGCTATTTCCCGATGCAAGGCATGCGCCGCTTTCTCTGCCGTCCCATAGACCGCGTGTCGTGTGGTGATCTTCACCAATTTCACAAAAGGTGGGTAGTAGAAGGTTTTGCGGTCCTTCAACTCCTGCTCGTAAAAATCCGCATAATCCCCCTTGATCACGCTTTGGTACAACTCAATGTCTGGATTGCGTGTTTGGATCACCACATGGCCTTGGGCCGCTCTCCGACCTGCCCTGCCTGCCACTTGGGTAATCTGCTGAAAGGCTCGCTCTCCCGATCGAAAATCCGGGAAATTCAAAATTCGGTCCCCATCCCAAATGCCTACTACGGTCACTCGGCCAAAATCGAAACCTTTGGTGATCATTTGGGTGCCTACGAGGATATCGATTTGGCCTGCGGCAAACTCATCCAAGACGCGTTGGTATCCATACTTGGATCGGGTGGTATCCAAATCCATTCTACCCATCCGTGCTTCGGGGAAAAGCAAAGCCAAAGATTCTTCAATTTGCTCGGTACCCATGCCCTGCGTGCTGAGCTGCGTGCTGCCACAAGCCGGGCAGCTCGATGGAATTTTTTCTTTGTAGCCACAGTAGT
>JAXISU010000545.1:0-1517 GCA_034680425.1 Cyclobacterium sp. | reverse complement strand
GCAATAGAGAAAAAGGCCATGAACTGAATCACAAAACTGATCTTACCCAAAATCTCCTCCAGCGTCTCTACGATCGTACCCAAATTGATGATGGAGATATTCGGAAACTCCCGTACCATGTCCGATTGCATTTCAGCTGCCTGCTTGTCCGTATCGGTCTTGGTGATGATCACGTGAAACTTGGGTGCTTCTTCCAAAATTCCTTCTGGAAAGAGCACCAAGAAATTGGTGGACACCTGATTGAATTTCACCTCACGGAAGCTTCCGATGTAGGTTTTGATGGGGCGACCCTGCACGTTGAATTCCACCTCATCGCCGATCTTAAATCCATTCCCTTCACCAAATCCTTTTTCAAAGGAAACAAAAATGCTGTCTCCTCTCCTTCCCTTTGGAATCAAGGCTCCATCCGTCAATTGCTCCGAAGAAATTAACGAATCCCGATAGGTCACACGGAATTCGCGGTTGTACAGCCATCGACTGTAGTTCTTCTCTTCCGGCAACTCTTCATTCGCTTTTTTAGTAATGCCATTGATGGTATTCAACTGCATGGTGACGATAGGCACCTCCTGCAAAATGGGCATCTTCTGTCCCGTTACTTTTGCCCTCACTTGATCTAACTGAGCGGTCTGAATGTCAAACAAGAGCATGTTGGGCTGGTCCTTCTTATCGCCAAATTTGGCTTCCTCGAGCAATTGGTTTTGCAAGAAAAACAAGGTGCTGATCATAGCCGTACCCAAGCCTATGGTCGCAATCAGGGAAATGGTCTGGTTGTTGGGTCGGTATAAATTCGAAAGTGCCTGACGCCACGGATAACTCAAGGAAAGCGGTAAAAATTTCCTCACGGCCCACATCAGCACAGTACCTACTCCCCAAAGGATGCCAAAGGCAATTAGCACAAATGCAGTGAAGCCCAATGCCCAGGCCACCTTGGTAAGGAGGTAAAAACTAAAGCCAAAAATAAACAACAAGATCCCCAACAATACCGCCCATCGAGCAGGATCCTTAAGTAAGGTACTGTCGGCAGTTTCAGGACGCAAGGTAGCCATTGGAGACACTTTGCGCACCTTGAGCAAGGGCAATAAGGCAAACAATACGGATACCAAAAGTCCAGTCACCATGCCGAAGCCTATCGACTTCCAGGAAATCCCAACAGTCACCTCCACGGGGAGGAAATCTGCAAACACTACAGGAAGCACAAACTGTAGCACTGTACCCAGCACCGAGCCAATGAAGGCTCCAATGCCTCCCATGGCAACAATCTCCACGAGGTAGATCAACAGCACATCCAAAGAAGCCACACCCAAGCAGCGAAGCACCGCCACCGAGGCTAGTTTTTCTTTTACAAATACGTTCACGGCAGAAGCCACACCCACACAACCCAGAAGCAGCGCGATAAAGGCTACCAAACTCAAAAAGTTGGAAAGGTTACCAAAGGAGCGACCGGTACTTTCTTTGCGGTCTTCAACCGTATCTGCATCGATGCGATCGAGTTCCCACTGGGCTTCGTATGGTTTGAT
>JAXISU010000544.1:0-1518 GCA_034680425.1 Cyclobacterium sp. | reverse complement strand
CCTTACCGAAGAATTCAGGGGCATTGGTATGGTCAAAAAATCCTGCCGAATGCCTCAAAATTTGCTGGATCGTGATCTTTTCCAAATCATAGTCTTGTGTCAGAATTGCCGCATGAGCAGGGGATAGATGCTTTGAAATCGGATCTTCTAGGCGTAGCACTTTTTTCTCCATCAGCCGAAGGATGGCAGCTGCCACGTAGGTTTTGGTGACACTTGCAATCCGGAAGGTTTGGGTTACCTGCAAGGAATCTCCAATGCTCAGGTCGTTGATTCCGGCTGCACCCGACCAAGATAACTTTCCGTCTCCCGACTCGATGGTAAATAGGAGTCCTGGGTTGCTGGAGCTGAGTTCGGATCGAAGGATCGGATTGAAATTTTGCCCTTTTGAATTAGTTACTGAAAACCCTAAAAAAATGAGACTGAGTACGAGGTGGATTGGTTTCATGGGGTAAATGGAATGGGGTAGTTTTTTAAAAGTAGGAGTAGGGTTTATTCTTCGGGAATTGCCATGGTATGGTTGGCAATCAGTTTCCACTTGCCGGCGACCAGCGCGTAGGTTCGCATGAAATGGTAGGTGGTGGGTTGTGGCCCTCGATCCACTACAGTGAAGCCGCTCACCACGGCGGTTTGTCCAAGGATGACTACTTGATGGTCTCGAGGACTTCGATTTCGCGTATCGTCTTGCTGCCCTGCGCGGATGTTTTTTGCCCGATTCAGGGCTTCTGCCTTTCCATCGATTTGGGTCGCATGATTGTGAACCCAGATAAACTCCTCCGCCAGAAGCTTATCCAAAAATCCCACTTCCGAATTCAACAATGCCCTTTCCCAGCCCTTAACCAATTCCACGAGCTGCTCTTGGGTAGTTTGAGCTAGGGATGAAAATGCACTGAGGAGTAAAGTCAGGAGGAGGGGAAGGAATTTCATGGGAAGGGCTGCTTTTTGATAGTCCCTAAAAATAGAGTTTTAACTTAAATTTTGCGCAGCATTTAAAAAAGTCACCATTTAGGAATGAGATGAAACTAGCAGAACATTTTCACCCAAAACTAGTGGCGCCAGCGGTCAAGGAGCAAGGTGGAATCAAAGGACTACACCTATTTGATTTTTACCCTTTTGGAAAAAATCAAATCCTCCTCTAAACCTTTTGACTAAAAACCCTCCCGAACTATTTTGAAATTTAGTATTTGCTTGTTCACTCAATCATACTTCCACCAGGCAGGTGCCTTGGTAGTCCAGCTTCTACCCTGTGCCCTTGCCTCGCAACTTCTACACTCGGAAGGGTATGCATCATCCGGCGTGCTGGGGATGAATTGACAGGGGTCAAGGAGATAAAAAGGCACATCGGCATTTGTAGTATAGATTCTAGTGGTCTTAGTCTTGGCTACTTCAAAATAGCCAAGCACCGTTTCTTCCCGGTCATTTACATTGTAAATGTTTCCAAATACAGGAGCAGGTGGAATATCAAAAAGCGAACCTTGGTTGTTGATCACGATTTTGATTTTCTCCCAATAGTTATAAGCT
>JAXISU010000543.1:0-1523 GCA_034680425.1 Cyclobacterium sp. | reverse complement strand
GGATCCCAAAAAAACCAACATTCATGTTGATGATTTGGGAAAAGGACAAGGCGGGCTTTCGCATGGGCGATTTTGGGTTTGGGTCTTTTTGGGCAATAATCCCTCAAAAAATACGAAGATTCGTTTGCTAAAAAACAGAAAAACGTACCGAAGTGCCCGCTATTTTTAGAAAACCCATAGGAAATCGATTGATTTCCATCCCTCTGAACTAAAAAAAATAGTTTAGGTGGCTAATCATTTAGGCAGATCTCCAAAATTCTTAGTTCCAGGCCTTTTTCAAAAAGCGAAGCCAATTTCCATGCATCACCTTTTGGACATCCTCTTCCGTGTAGCCACGCGAACGAAGTAGGTCGGGGATTTTTTGTAGGTCAGCGATTGTTTCTAGGTCAGCAGGACACTGTTCCTTTCCAAAGGCTCCATCCAAATCAGAGCCAATGCCGATGTGGTTGGCATTTCCTGCCAACTGGCAGACATGGTCCAGGTGATCAAGAAGGGTAGCCAAGGTTACGTTTCGCTCCATTGGGGTACTTTCACCGCGTATCCAGCCGGGACTTAACATCCAGGCATCAAATACCCCACCAATTACTGCTCCGCGAGCAATCAAGGCTTTGATCATCTCATCGGAGAACTGTCGGTTGTGATCTACTAGTGCCCGGCAATTGTTGTGACTAGCCCAAACCGGTCCTTGAAAATGATCCATAGCATCCCAAAATGCCAAGTCACAGAGGTGGGTGGCATCTAGAATAATCCCCAATTCATCCATTTTGCGCAGCAAGTCCCTCCCTTGTTGGGCAAGTGGCGCAGTGGAATCCGTACCGTAGGCATAGCGTCCAGGGCCGTAATGGGCGGGTCCCAATGCCCTCAAACCGTTTTCGTAGGCTGTTTCCAGGTAGTCGAGGGACACGATGGAGTCGGCTCCTTCTAGAGACAAGATGTAGCCAATTGCCTTTTGACTTTTATCCTCCCCAGCATTCCAGAAGGCCAGATGCGCCTCCAGCTCCTGCCAGTTCCGAATTTGCTTCAATTCACCTTGCTTTTCCATGGCTCGATACCAGGCAAGTTGGCCCTGGGTATGTGCCCAGGCTTGTTGGGGCGAGTGCCAACCCGGAAGCGGATTTTCTGTCGCTACAAAGCGGGCAATTTGCGTAGCGACCACTAGGCCCACGTTTCCCTTTCGGAGTTCAGGAAGAGATACGGTTCCATTGCCTCGATCGGGTTTGTCGGTCATTCCCTGCTCTCGGGCATTGATTTCCGCGAGTGGGAGGGTAAGGTCCCGATTCCACTCCATCGCATTCATGCTCAGGTCCAGGTGTGCGTCGATTGTAAACATGCTAGAAGGCTTGTAGGATAAATACGGTAGGAACTTTGTGTAGGTCTAGGGGGTGATTTTTCCAGTCCGCGATGGTTTTGGTTTGAATCAACTCATCGGCAGCGGTGAGGTTTTTGGCGATGCACAACTTGGTGTGTGGTGCCAGCATAGACAGTGCATCGGCTAGCAATTGATTGTTGCGAAAAGGCGTTTC
>JAXISU010000542.1:0-1523 GCA_034680425.1 Cyclobacterium sp. | reverse complement strand
CCAACAGCTGTTGGTAAATCCGACCTTTGTTTAAATCTAGCCAAAAAATTCCAAACGGAGATTCTTTCCTGCGATAGCCGACAGTTTTACCAGGAAATGAATCGAGGTACAGCCAAACCCAGTTCGGAAGAATTGGCTGAAATTCCTCATCACTTTATCAATAATCTAACAATTCACGATTCCTACGATGTACGAAAGTATGAGGAAGAGGCCTTGGCATTGTTGGGTCAGCTATTTCAAAAACATGGGGTAGTAATCCTGACTGGTGGAACGGGGCTCTTTGCTGATGTGGTCGTGAATGGGATGGATGCCATCCCTGAAGTGGCTCCAGAAATCCGGGAGGAAATCATTCAAGAATATCAATCCAAGGGTTTAACCTGGCTTCAAGGTGCTGTGGAAGAAGTAGATCCAGAATTTTATGCTCAGGTAGATCGTGGCAATCCCCAACGCTTGATGCGGGCACTTGAGATCTGGAGAGGTACAGGCTTGAAATTCAGTAGTTTTCGAACCAAGAAAAAAATCAAACGGCCTTTCGAAGTCATTAAAATTGGATTGGATAGGCCCCGGGAAGAGCTTTACAAGCGGATTGACAGTCGAATGGATCAGATGCTATCCGAGGGCTTGTTTGAGGAAGCTGAAGGCTTGTTTGAAAAGCGAGAATTGAATGCACTCCAAACCTTGGGCTACACCGAAATTTTCGATTTTTTGGAGGGAAAGTACGATAAGGAGGAACTTATTCGACTTTTGAAACGCAACTCCAGAAGGTATGCAAAACGGCAGTTAACCTGGTTTCGAAGAGATCCCCTCATCCACTGGTTTCATCCAAGCGAGGAGCGGGAAATCCTTGCCTTCCTAGCAAATCAAATCGGCTTAAATCCCCCAAAGGTGGCTACCCAGTTGTAGGGAGCTTTTTTAATCAAGGCATTGAACTGGTGTCGGTTGACTTTTAATGCGCGAAGGGCCTCAATACTGCTTTGAGGAATTGACTTTTCTGCAGCACTACTTTTTAAAATCCGCTGAATTTCCTCCGGATCTAACAGTTTGCCAGGAGTTACACCCAACTCAGGATGTGCAAGACCAAGTTGAGCAAGTAAATTCTGTTGAAGGATTAGCTTGGCACGCAGCGAGTTTCTCACAGTTAAGAAAAACAGCATGCAAGCTGCGGATGCGGTCAAAAATAAAGGAATAAAACCCATTTTTAGATACTGAGTAGGTGGATTAATTTCAAATGATCTGGAATAAGTGGTTTGGGTTTGCCGATGCAATCTTCAAAAGGAGTGTAGACCACTTGCCCATTCATAACTCCAGCCATGCAATTTGTGTTTCCAGCAAGGAGCCCTTCTACAGCTGCCATCCCACATCGGCTGGCCAATACACGGTCTCTGGCAGTAGGCTTTCCACCACGCTGAATATGTCCTAGGGTAGTCACTTTAAAATCTTTGGATGGATCTTGGATTTTCTCTTTTACCAGTTTCATGATTGTTTCGGCAGATCCCAATTCATCTCCTTCAGCCACCACGATT
>JAXISU010000541.1:0-1536 GCA_034680425.1 Cyclobacterium sp. | reverse complement strand
TGCTTTACTTTTTGAGAGATCGCTTGGAAGAGAATCCCAATTTCATCACTGAAAATTTACCTGATTTGTGCGCGAGCATTCAGCACACTTTGGTGGAAATGTTGCTCATCAAGTTGAAGGAAGCCATGAAGCAAGTAGGCGTGACTGAAGTCGCCATTGCAGGTGGGGTGTCCGCCAATTCAGGATTGCGGAATGCATTGGCTGCTCTGGCTCAGCGCAAGGGCTGGAAATTGTATGTGCCCGAGTTTGAATATTGCACCGATAATGCAGCCATGATTGCGATGGCCGCACATTACAAGTATCTTCGAAAAGATTTTGTCGGATACGACCTGGTTCCCTTAGCCAAACTAAAATTGTAACATGTCTACCAAGTCCAATCGATTTGAAAAGGTCGTCAACATTCGAAATAAGAAGGCAAGCTTCGAGTTTGAATTCATCGATACCTATGTGGCTGGCTTGGTACTCAAGGGAACCGAGATCAAGTCCATCCGAGAAGGAAAGGTGTCCTTGACCGAGGCTTTTTGTGTTTTTTTTGACGATGAACTTTTTGTTCGACAGCTGCACATTTCTCCCTACAGCATGGCGAGCAGTTACAACCACGAGGCCGTTCGAGATCGCAAGCTGCTTCTTCAGAAAAAAGAGTTGGTCAAACTCCAAACTAAGTCTGCTGAAAAGGGACTTGCAATTATTCCTGTTCGTATATTTATCAACGATCGTGGTCAGGCCAAACTAGAGATTGCCTTGGCGCGAGGGAAGAAAAATCACGACAAACGGCAGGACCTGAAGGAAAAAGATGCGAAAAGGGAGCTCCAAAGAATGGCCTTTGATTGATGCCTATGGCATCGTGAGGCAGACTGTGCTGCCTGTTTACCTTCGTCCCAAAACTGATACTGCTTTAGTCACCCAACTCCTTTTTGGAGAGTGTTATTTGATAACGGGCCTTACCTCCGACCGAGACTGGTTTAAGGTGTACCATGAAGATACTCAGACGGGCGGTTGGGTATGGGCTAAGTCCATCAAGGAGATTACGGCGGAGGCCTACGATACTTTTCTCAACCAGGATTTTCAGGTAGTGACTAGTCCCATCGCGGCGATCGACTACCAGGGTACTCACTTGTACTTGTTGCCTGGAAGCAGACTCCATTTTTCAGAAAAAGAATTGTTCAACTGGCAGGACCACTTGGGCTTCACCGGAACCTATAGACCTCATGCACTTAAGGCCAGCCGGGAAGAATTACTGGAGCTAGCCTTACGCTTTTTGCATGCCCCTTTTCAGGCTGGAGGTCGCTGTATTTTTGGAATGGATGCCCTCCATGTATTTCCCTTGATTTTTGCCATGGGTGGCTATGCTTGGCCGACTGAAAAGTTTCCAGGTCGCCCCATCGAGCCCGAAGAAGTAGCACCTGGAGATATTTTGGTTGGGAGGGATGAGGAACAGGATCATACCTATTATGCCTTGTATCTCGGCGCTGAACAAGTTTTTTGGATGGATCACCGCATGCAATCTGGGGATTTGGATGACTGGGAAGAATTTTT
>JAXISU010000540.1:0-1538 GCA_034680425.1 Cyclobacterium sp. | reverse complement strand
TACAGACGAAATTCCAGTTGGGATATTCAGTTGGGCAGAGATTTGTACCTCTTGGATATGGCAACGGGCAAAAAAGAATTGATTGAAAAGAATGCCTCTGGGTCCGCAAGACTTTCCCCAGCGGGAAATTATGCCTATTGGTACGATGCAAAGGACAGCTCCTGGGTGGCCTATGATCTAAAAGCCAAAGCTAAAATCAATTTGACCAAAGCACTTCCTGTAGCCTTTTACGACGAAATACACGATTCACCGTCCTTGCCTAGCAGCTATGGTGCAGCGGGCTGGTTAGAAGGGGATGCTTCTTTTTTGATCTATGACCGTTTTGACCTATGGAATGTAGATCCTCGCAATCCTGCAGCCGCCCAAAACATTACCAAAGGAGAGGGACGGAGAACACAAAACTCATTCCGTAGAGAACGTTTGAAAATCGATGAGGTAGCCATCGATCCTAAGGAGCCACTTCTACTTTCGGGTTTTGATGAAGTGACTAAGAAAAGCGGCTTTTTTTCTGCAAGCATTCAGGGCAAAAGCCTTCCCAAAGAGTTGTTGTTTAGCGATCACCTCAATTATGGAATTCGAAAAGCAGAAAATTCTTCTCATCTACTGCTACGTCGATCTACCTACAAGGACAGTCCTGATCTCTACCTGAGTGACTTGAGCTTCGCTTCCTTAGTGAAGGCCTCTTCTTTGAATCCTCAGCAGGCGGACGTCAAGTGGGGAAATGTCAAACTAGTTTCCTATTTGGCACAGGATGGCACGCCCTTGCAAGGACTTTTGTTTACGCCAGAAGGATTTGATGGGGTAAAGAAATTCCCAATGATGGTGTATTTCTACGAACGAAACAGTGAAACGCTTCACAACTACCGTCCGCCGGCGCCTAGCCGATCTACGATCAATATCCCGTATTTTGTGAGCAATGACTACGTGGTATTTGTTCCAGATATTAAGTACGATTTAGGCCTTCCAGGACCAAGTGCATACGACTGTATCCTTCCGGGTGTACAGGCGGTACTTGCCCAAGGAGGAGTGGATGCAGGCAACATGGCGATCCAGGGCCAAAGTTGGGGTGGCTATCAGGTGGCTTACTTGATTACCCGAACTAACCTGTTCAAAGCCGCGGGGGCAGGTGCTCCAGTGGTCAACATGACTTCTGCTTACGGTGGGATTCGCTGGGGAACAGGCATGAGCCGTATGTTTCAATACGAGCAAACCCAGTCTCGAATTGGTGGTACCCTTTGGGAAAAGCCCTTGTACTACTTGGAAAATTCACCACTATTTACCTTGGATCGTGTGAATACTCCCGTTCTGATCATGCACAACGATGCAGATGGTGCCGTGCCTTGGTACCAAGGAATCGAAATGTTTATGGGGCTCAAGCGCCTCAACAAGCCTGCTTGGCTTCTTCAATACAATGGAGAAGATCACAACTTGGTGCAGCGCAAAAATGCCAAAGACCTATCCATCCGTTTGAGTCAGTTCTTTGACCATTACCTAAAAGGTGCACCAGCGCCGCTTTGGATGACCGAAGGGCTTCCAGC
>JAXISU010000539.1:0-1547 GCA_034680425.1 Cyclobacterium sp. | reverse complement strand
CCCGATTCCCCATCAAAGGATAAAAACCTGTTCCCACTACCCCCGCGAACGCAGAGCCAATGGCAAATCCATAAAAGGAATGCAATTGATTAGTTACCTGGCCTAAAAGACTGAAGGAAGAAAAATAGTTGATAATAGTCAAAGTGGTCATGACTACCGCCAAAGCAAGTACGCCATGGATGATCCAACGCTCCCATTGCCAGGCTTTCAAGGATTTATCAGAGAGGTGACGGAACCCATCCCCTACCGTCTCTGCCAAGCCTCCACAGCCACAGACCCAGGAGCAATACCAGCGCTTTCCGTAGAAATAGGTAAATGCCGGTACACCAATTACAATCAGCAAAATCCCCCAAATCAACATAAAAAGCCCTACTCCACCACTTGACAAAAAGGTGTCTATCTGGTAATCATAGAAGAAATCGTAATCCAAAGGCCAGATATTCTTGAAATCAAAATAGGGTTTATTCAACAAAACGAGCACTTCAGGAATAAGGAAGGCAAAGGCTGTTTGAAAGAATACCACCGAAGCAGTACGCAGCTGCTGGTACTTGTTGTCCCGGTACTTCAACACCATCCGAATCCCCATCACACCTATCGCCAAGGTGTACACCAAACCATACAAAAACCATTGGCTGGCAGGCCCCCCTGACAAGAATTGAGCAATGGGCTCCACCATCCAGACCAAGGGACTGAGATAGGCTGGAAACCAGTACAAAATCACATAAAATCCAATCAGGTAGGTACCCGTAAGCATTCCTAGTACACCTCTATTCTTGAGTGAGGAATGGAATACTCCGGTATGTGCCAAACTTGTATGCGCTGAGCCAGATCCAGCAAACTGAAATAGAACTCCTCCCAAGACCACAAGACCTATGGATAAAGCCAAACTGGTCCAAGGATATGCACGAGCAGGTCCTTCGCCAGCCGCTTTGGCCAAGGCAAATCCATAATCGTCCCAGATCACTTGATCCCAAGCTTGTTTTGCCTTCAGTTCCTCGTTGTATGGATCAAAATTGGAGGAATAAGCAATTAAAAAGGCATGTGTGGACGGGTAACTTTGTCCATACATTGGCTGCAGGAGTTCGGCTAGCTTTTCCCGGTGGATCTCTTTGACTTGATCCTGCACCATTGCTTCTGACAAGCGATAGCTGCTCAAAAACGGCAGTGCCGTGAAGACCAACATGCCTACTAAAAACAGAACAAGACCGATACCTTTAATTCCTCTCATTGACTTGCCCCGAATAATTTTTGGAAAAAGGATTTTTTTGAGGAGACGATTGCCCCTCCAAATTGCCGTTGATATGCGGCTTGAATATCGAGGTGGTAAGGTGCATAAAATTCTGGATCGAATACTCCCTTACCTAGCTCTTGCATGACTTTTGCTCCAGACCACTTTTCGCGAATCGCGCGATCAAAGAATTCATGACGCAAACGAAAGCCCAGATTAATTACACCTACAATTTTTCCTTCTTGGTCTAGACTCATGCGAAAAGAAACTTTGCCATCTCGATGTTCCCAGAAGAAATCTTGTACTCCATCCACTGGTT
>JAXISU010000538.1:0-1552 GCA_034680425.1 Cyclobacterium sp. | reverse complement strand
TCAAGATCAAGTGTTGGCGGAATTCTATGGCGTCACTTCCCTGCTCTGGTTGTTTATTTGTTTTTACCTCTTGAGAAACCCGCGCATTCTGTACGGGGAGCTTCGCTTGTTGGAACACATCAATGCGGTGGTCCCGGAAGAGATTGCCATCTGGAGGTCTAAGAAAAAAGGACAAACTAGCGCTCAGGACTTGGCAGTGGAGAAGCAGATCGCTCCTCGGGTGGAATCCCTTCTTTTTACCTTAAAAAATCTGGAACAAGCCTGGTCTGAGGAGCTCCTGGAGGTCCCCAGTCTCAAATCCCTCTCCTTCCAGTTGGACTGTCCCCAAAGCCATGTGAAGTACCTTTTCAAGTACTATGGAAATTTTAGTTTTGGCGAATATGTCAATGTGTTGCGAATCAATTATTCCATTACGCTGATTCGCAAAGGGTACTTGTTGACGCATACCATCGATTCCCTGTCCAAGAAGACTTTGTTTGTAAGTGGCAATACCTTTTACCTCAATTTCAAAAAGCTAACAGGCGAATCTCCTTCCGAATACCATGCTCACCTGCAATTGGAAAAGCGCAGTCCTGCAGCATCTTGAAAATTTCCAAGAAATGTAGGCCTATTTTGCTGGGCAAAAGATTCCTAAACTTACTTTTTTGCGCCAGCGCCTTTGACAAACTGCCCTGGAAATGCGCCGGTATGCTCCCCATTGAGTAATACTTGGGTACCGTTGACCCATACCTGATCGATTCCCTCGGCAAACTGTAGGGGATTGTCAAAGGTGGCTTTGTCCTTCAATGCTTTGGGATCAAAGAGCACCAAATCTGCCCAGTAGCCCTCTTTGATCAGTCCGCGGTCCGTAAGGCCCAAGTTTGCAGCGGGTAATCCAGTCAAGCGGTGGATGGCAGACTCCAGGGTGAGCAATCCTTCCTTGATCGAAAATTCGCTGAGTACGCGGATGAAGCTCCCAAATGCACGAGGGTGGGTTCGGAAGTCGGGTTCCCAGCTGGAGTAGCTGCCTGCATCCGAGCAAAAAGATACCCAGGGGATTTGCATGGATTTGCGGAGATTTTCTACGGACATGCTGAAGTAAATGCATTGAATGCGGCTATCGTCTTCCAAAATCAAGTCGATGACCGTTTCTTCAGGGGTCTGTCCTCGCATCACAGCGGCTTCGGCGATGGTTTTTCCTTGGTAAATTTGTCCTAGGGAATCATTTTTAAATCCCACCATCAAGATGTCTTTTGGAGGCTGTTGACTGAGTTCCTCGCGCAGATCCTCCAGCAGGCGCTTTCTAGCTGCCGGATCGCGCATTCGGTTCATCCAGGCCTCGTGACCACCCTCTTGCACCCAGGTAGGTACTACTCCCGTCAAGCCGGTGGAGGAGGCATTGTAGGTATAGATATCTGCTGTGATCGCCAGACCAGCTGCTCGGGCCGAGTCCACCTTGGTGATCACCTGATCCAACTTGTAAAAATTGGCTGGGCGGGAGGCTTTCAGGTGGTAGATCTCTGCGGGTACGCCTGCGGTTTTGGCGATGTAGATCAACTCATTGACCGACTCC
>JAXISU010000537.1:0-1554 GCA_034680425.1 Cyclobacterium sp. | reverse complement strand
CTGACAAAACCCTACAAGGAAACCTAGACCCTGCTGCCCTTTACGGCAATCCGGACCAAGTGCGGGCCGCGACGCAAGCCATGATGGAGCAGTTTAAAGGAAGTCGACACATCGCCAACCTAGGCCATGGAGTCTATCCTGACATTGATCCAGAAATGGTCAAGGTATTTATCCAAACTGTAAAGGAGTTTTAGGATTATCCGCAATCATGACAGTGCTTAAAGGTGAGTCTCATGTGCTGCGGATAATCGCTAACAGACCACAGTCCATTGTCGACAGCCCATTCGTAGTGGGACCAAATTTAGAATCCAAATTTTAATACCTTTTTCCTAACTGGAATTCAATTGACTGTGGTCTGTCGACCGTCAACTGTTGACAAAATTCTGATCTCAACTACTCGGTTACAACTGTTGAATGGGGTCTCCTACTCGGACGATTCCCTGGGTTAAGGCTACGGCATTTTGTCCGAAATACACTTTTGAACCTTGGCTTCGGTAAGTTGCTAGCGTAGCCAGCGGCTCTTTTCCTTTTGTCCCTTTCTCTTGGTTCACGGTGATCATCACGCATCGGGCACAGGGCTTGACTACCTGAAAATCTACCTCCCCGATTTGAAGCTGCTTGAATTGATCTTCGGCATAGGCCTCCCCTCCGGAAAACACCAAGTTTGGCCGAAACCGGTCCATACCCACCGGATCGGCAAGCCTACCGTTTAACTCATCCAAAGACGCTTGGCCAATCATCACGTACGGCATCCCGTCTGCAAAGCTGACGGACTCTTCCTGTACCGCATAGCGGGGATCTAGTTTGCGGTGTGAACTTTCAGGCATCAGCACCAATTCCACGTTCATCCCCAAAAAATCAGAAAACCAAGCGCTCACTTCTGGAGCTACTTGCAGCGCAGTAACCACATCACCCCACACGCTCACTTGCATTTCCTTGCCTGAGTTCATTTCCAGATCGAAGGAGATTTCCCGAGATGGATCCACTTTGGAAAAAACGGACAGCTCCGACTCACCCAGCGCCACTTGAAGTAAAGCCAATTGCGGATGCTGCCTCTGCGTCAAAAATTCCCCTGACTGATCCACCAACATCCACCTGCGGTCGTATTTGAAACCTTTCTCCTCCACCTGGGCTTCTTGCACCGAAATGCCTCCCAAGGATTTGATGGGATAGAGATACAGGTTTTGGACAAAAAGGGGCTGGTTCATGCCCTAAATCTACAAGAAAATTGAAATGGATTGCCAAACTTGGGATCCGGCCCATCAAAAACAAGAAGTGAACTGGCGCGCCTAGGTAAAGAAATAGGCTGACAGAAAGAAGTCTAAAATGAGCCCATCGTGACAATTGGTACAGGTATGGCAAATTTTCCGTGACAAAACTATGACAACCTGACACGAATACGTAGAAAATTGGAGATGGCATGAGCCTTGAATAAGGTGCTTTGTCTTTCAAAAAGAAAACAAACAAAACCAACATACACATGGGAAAAATTATAGGCATTGACTTGGGTACAACCAACTCCTGCGTAGCCGTAATGGAAGGTAACGAGCCCGT
>JAXISU010000536.1:0-1558 GCA_034680425.1 Cyclobacterium sp. | reverse complement strand
TGGGACGTGCTTCGCTACGTTTTAGTTTGGGGAAAGAGACAAGTTCTGATTGCGTTGAAAATGCTGTTTCTTGGGTTAAATCAGTGGTTGAGAATTTGAGAAATTCCTGATAAAAATCACACGGCAAGTATTCCTATGCGGATTATTTAACTTGGCAGTTTGAAGAAGTGGTAGAGCTGATTAACGGCAAAATTTTCAAAAAAGCCGCAGCAGCACCCAAAAGAATACATCAACGAGTTTCTATAAAACTTGCATCCAAACTCTATCTGTTTTTGGAAGGGAAGCGGTGTCAAGTATATGATGCTCCTTTTGATGTCCGGTTCCCCAAAGATTCCAAGGAAGACTGTCAAATTTTTAATGTAGTCCAGCCAGACCTTTGTGTGATCTGCAATCCCGAAAAATTGGACGAAAGAGGTTGCCTCGGAGCCCCAGATTTGATTGTGGAAATTCTTTCTCCTGGAAATACCAAAACCGAACTTAAAATTAAATACCAGCTCTATGAATCACATGGAGTAGCTGAATATTGGGTAATCCATCCAGATTATCAAAATGTCATCCAATATACCCTAGTAAATGACCACTACATCCCTTCCAAATTAATGACCTCGGGAGATGTGCTCCAGTCTAAGGTCCTAGAAGGTTTTAGCTTGGATTTGGAAGATTTTTTTGTGGATATCGAGTGAGGAATTGGTTTACATCCTCCTCTGTATCCAAATCCACTGCTCCGAGCGGGAAATCAAGTGCATGGACCTCTGCTTGATGTTTAAAAATAACCTTCTTGGCCCCTTCAGATCCGTTCAATTGGAGTAACTCCTCAAAATAAGACCCCTCGAAAAGTACTGGCACCCCCAAGGTATTGGAGTAAGAAGCCGCCACGATCCCCTTCCCGGATGTATACTTTGCGGTAATCAATTGATCTAGGAGGGAAGCATCCACAAAAGGTTGGTCGCATAACATCAGCACCACTTGATTGATCACTTCCTTTTCCATCAAAAAACGAAGTCCTGCCTGCATGCTGGTGGACATTCCATGCTGCCAATCCGAATTGATTGTAAACGGCGCACTCGAAGTATCAAAACCAGTTTGTATAAGTTCAGGATTGGATCCAAGCACCACTACAAGACCTTCTGCTTGGCTCTTATTGGCTTCATCAATGGCTTTTTGAATTAATGTTTTACCTTGAAAATTAATAAGTTGCTTTGGTCTACCTAAACGGGAAGATGAACCTGCTGCCAAAAGGATGACTCCAGTTTTCATAACCCGGAATCATGAATGGGTCCTGGCTTGTCCCGGAGGAAACCGGGTTTCCGCTTACGTACTACTGCAGCGATTTCAGCAAGGATGGCTAGCGCGATCTCCTCGGATGTTTCCGCTCCAAGGTCCAAGCCAATCGGAGCGTAGAGATTACTGGTAGGAAGAGCGATTCCCTTTGCCTGTAATCGTTCCAATAGTTTTTCAGTTTTTCGTTTCGGTCCTAAGATCCCGATATAGGGAAGGAGCAACTGGGACATTTTCTCGAGGAGGACCAGTTCGTAGTCAAAATTATGCGTCATCAGGA
>JAXISU010000535.1:0-1581 GCA_034680425.1 Cyclobacterium sp. | reverse complement strand
GGAAAATTGGGTGTATTGGTAGGCCTTGTGAACACTTCTGGTAACAACGTAGAAGAAGCTGGAAAAGACGTGGCTATGCAAATTGCTGCCATGAATCCAGTAGCAGTAGACAAGGATGGCGTAGATGCAACTACCATCGAACGAGAAATCGAAATCGGTAAGGAGCAAGCTAGAGCAGAAGGCAAGCCAGAAGATATGTTGGAGAAAATTGCCCTTGGCAAGCTTCAGAAATTCTACAAGGAAAGCACTTTGCTAAGCCAACAGTTTGTAAAAGACAATTCTAAGTCTATCGCTCAGTACCTTGACGGAGTGAGCAAAGGTCTTACTGTCAATACATTCAAGCGAATTTCTATCGGTTAATTCCTTCGATAAGACTTTCTAAACAAAAAGGGCTGGTTTTCACCAGCCCTTTTTTTATGTCCAACAGGTCTTTAATTGTTCTCCCTCACTCCTATTTTTAAAAAATAAAGTTTCGAATACCTTTGTTTGATGCGATGGATCTCCTTTTTCTTTTTTCTTGTCGGCTTACAAACAACCTGTTTGGCCCAAATCTACCTCACCCCAGCTGCGGATACCGAGCGAATCAAACAAGCATGTTCCCTTCTGCAGACCTACGCTCCTGAGATCTACGAGGCAGTCGTGCAGCATGCCACCATGCAACTCCAGGTAGGCAGGGATGGGGAAATTTTTGCAAGCACCAATTGGGTTGAACCAGGTGACCCAAAAATTATCTGGATTATGCTAGGCCCGGGATCTGTTAGAGAACGAAGTATAAACCATTTGGCAGGAACAATTTTTCATGAATCCTTACACCTCCTACTAGTAGAAGAGCGGATCCGAAATGGGATCACAGGTTTTTTTAAAGAACTTCCTGAGACCCAACAAAAAGAAGAGGAACTTCGAATTTACTTGTTGCAACTTGACCTACTCGCCAAAATGGGGACCCAAAAGGAAGAAATTGAAGAAATTCGGCGTTGGATGGAACCTTATAAGAACCCCAACTAAGCTGCCTATTTACCGGTTCATCAGCGACTCAATCTCCTCTGCTTCAATTGGAATGTTCCGCATCAAATCCAGGTATCCCTTCTCTTGAACTACGATGTCATTTTCGATACGCACTGCAAATCCCTCCTCAGGAATGTAGATTCCTGGCTCTACGGTAAAGACCATGCCTGCGGAAATCGGGTAGTGCATGGTCCCCACATCGTGCACATCCAAGCCCAAATGGTGCGAGGTGCCGTGCATGAAATACTTTTTGTAGGCAGGCCATTTCGGATCCTGATTCTTGATGTCGGTCTGATCTAGCAAGCCCAAGCCAAGGAGTTCTCCTTGCATCACCAATCCTACTTCACGGTGGTAATCCTGAATAGTGATCCCAGGACGTAGCATGCTTGCTGCCTCGCGCTCCACCCGCAAGACTGCATCGTAAACTTGACGCTGCCGCTTCGTGTAGCGTCCATTGACAGGAATCGTACGCGTCATGTCTGCATTAAAGTTGCCATACTCTGCTGCCACATCGAGAAGTAGGAGCTCTCCATCTAGGCAGGCCTTGTTGTTTTCGATGTAATGCAAAACACAGGC
>JAXISU010000534.1:0-1585 GCA_034680425.1 Cyclobacterium sp. | reverse complement strand
TCAGCATGGCTGCTTCCGCAGAAGAGGGTTCGTTGCCATGCACTCCATACCCTTGGTGGATGATGGAAGGCATGTTTTTGATATCGGGTAGGGGCTGACTTGGGTCTGCGAGTTGCAACTGCTTTTGACGCACCTGCTCCAGATTGGTGAGGTGTGCGGCAGAAGCGATGGTCAAGATGACCTTTGGTCTATGCTCGTGGGTGTAGCCGATGGTTTGCAATTGAGCCAAGTCGCTGACGGCATCCAATTTTTCAAAGTACTTGATGATTAAATCGTAGCGGGTATGCCAATCGCCAATGGGATATCCCAGGAATTGAGAAGGCGAGGGGATGTTGGGATTGAATTTTTCTCCAGGAAAGAAGTAGTCTTCTTGTCCAAAAACCGGAATGCTCAGCAGGATTCCGAAAATAACTCCGACAAATGATTTTTTCATAGGGTTCCAATATTTCAAGAAAAATAGGAAAGGTATGGGGCATTTCCATTAAAAATCCATCAGCGGTTAACCAAATCCACAAAATTTTACTGTATTTTAAAACTTTAATTCGCAATTCAAACCCAACTTATCCTATGAAACAAATTAATTCATTGGTTGCAGTCCTTTTGGCTAGCCTAGGAACAGCAACCCTAGCTTTTGCGCAGCAGACGCCAACACCGCCACCCATGCCTCCTCAGGCTACCGAGTTTTATACTCCTGTACCTCCTAAGGTGACACCTGGAGCGATGAATAACCAGGCGCCTTCAGATGCGATTGTACTGTTTGACGGCAGCAGCCTTGCTAACTTTGTATCTGCCAAGGATGGATCCAGTCCAGCTGCCTGGAAGATTGAGAACGGAGAGCTCGTGGTTCAAAAGGGAATGGGAGACATTCAATCCAAACTTGCCTTTGGTGATGCCCAATTCCATATCGAATGGTCTGCACCTACCGAGATCGTAGGTGAAGGACAGGGTAGAGGAAACTCGGGTTTCTTTTTGATGGGCTTGTATGAAGTACAAGTCTTGGATAGCTACGTAAGTAAAACCTACACCAATGGGCAAGCAGGAAGTATTTACAAGCAATTTCCTCCATTGGTTAACCCGTTAAGAGGACCAGGTGACTGGAATTACTACGACATCATTTTCAAGGCGCCTCGTTTTGATAAAAATGGCATGCTTACCTCCCCAGCCACGGTTACTGTATTAATCAATGGGGTATTGGTGCAAAACAATGTGATTCTCAAAGGACCTACCGAATACATTGGAATCCCGAATTACAAGGCGCATGCAGATGCCTTGCCGATAAAACTTCAGGATCACGGCAATCCCGTTCGCTTCCGTAATATTTGGGTAAGACCGCTTTAATCTTTAGTCCACGGTCGACAGTCGACTGTCGACTGTCGACCGTGGACCATTCAAACCATTAAAACAAACCCTCATGACCTCAAGAAGAAAATTTATTCAAAACACCATGCTCCTCGGAGCGGGTTTATCCATGCCTTCCATTTTAACTGCGGCTGACTTCGGTACTTTTACCCGTAGCATCGGACCCAATGATCAAATCAACTACGGCGTAATTGGCTGTAAGGGGATGGGATGGTCCAACATGAGT
>JAXISU010000533.1:0-1591 GCA_034680425.1 Cyclobacterium sp. | reverse complement strand
TCTAGAGATGAGATGTAGCCAATTGCTTTTTGACTTTTATCTTCCCTAGCATTCCAGTAGGCCAAATGCGCCTCCAGCTCCTGCCAGTTCCGAATTTGCTTCAATTCGCCTTGCTTTTCCATCGCCCGATACCAGGCAAGTTGCCCTTGGGTATGTGCCCAAGCTTGCTGCGGCGAGTGCCAACCCGGAAGCGGATTGTCTGTCGCTACAAAGCGAGCTATTTGCGTAGCGACCACCAACCCCACATTCCCTTTGCGAAGCTCTGGTAGGGAGACCGTCCCATTTCCTCGATCGGGTTTGTCGGTCATTCCCTGCTCTCGGGCATTGATTTCCGAAAGTGGACGGGTGAGGTCCCGATTCCACTCCATCGCATTCATGCTCAGGTCCAGGTGTGCGTCGATGGTAAACATGCTAGAAGGCTTGTAGGATAAATACGGTAGGAACTTTGTGTAGGTCTAGGGGGTGATTTTTCCAGTCTGCGATGGTTTTGGTTTGGATCAACTCATCCGCAGCGGTGAGGTTTTTGGCGATGCACAACTTGGTGTGTGGTGCCAGCATAGACAGTGCATCGGCTAGCAATTGATTGTTGCGAAAAGGCGTTTCCATAAAGAGCTGGGCTCTTTTTTCGCGGATAGATTCCTGCTCCAATTTTTTTAAAGTGGCTGCTCTTTCTTTTTTATCGATGGGAAGGTAACCATGAAAAGCGAAGGATTGGCCCGAAAAACCAGATCCCATCAGCGCCAGAAACATGGAACTCGGACCTGAGATGGGTACCACTTGAATTCCTTTTTGATGTGCATAGGCCACAGCAAGGGCTCCAGGGTCGGCAATGCCAGGGCAACCCGCTTCAGAAATCACCCCGATGTCGGCTCCATTCAGGAGAGGCATCATCAAGCGAGACATTTGCTCGGGCTGGGTATCCTTATCCAAAATTTCGAGATGCAGTTCTTCAATGTTGATTCCTAGTTTTAAACTAGAAATGTAGCGCCGTGCCGATCGAGGATTTTCAACCAAAAAGATCTTGGTGTGGGCTATGACATCTTGAACTTGAGGAGAGATCACCCAGTGGGCCGTATTTTCGGCCAGTACATTGGGAATTAAAAATAATTTTCCTTGAGGCATGTACGTGAGAAATTGAATTCGAAAGTTAAAATTTAATGTGCGAAATCCGTACCTTAATCGGGCATATACTTTCTCCAAATCCAGCCATGCTCAAAAAATCTCTCCTCTTCGCCTGCTTACTTTTGCTTAGCATCCCCTCTTTTTCCCAACAAGTCAAAGCCTTGGTAGGGGGGACCTTGATTGATGGCTTTGGAGGTATGCCTATCCGCAATTCAGTGATTATCGTGGAAGGGGAGCGGATCAAGGCCATTGGACAGGTGGGAAGCCTAGCCATTCCCGCTGGAGCGGAAGTGATTTCAACTGAAGGTATGAGTGTCTTGCCTGGGCTTTGGGACATGCACGTGCACCTGATGCTCAATGGTCACAGCGACTACACGCATTGGGATAGCACCTATATCGATGTGTTTGAGTCGGTGATTATGCCTTCTTCAGCCCATCAATTACTGATGGCAGGTGTGACCTCTGCTCG
>JAXISU010000532.1:0-1595 GCA_034680425.1 Cyclobacterium sp. | reverse complement strand
TGGAAGGCTGGCGACTTGGTATTGACAGGCAAGGAATTGGCGGAAATTTCAGACGCAGACTTTGAGGCCCAGGTCGAGCAGGTGACCGTCTATGCCCGAGTAGCCCCAGAGCAGAAATTACGTATTGTGCAAGCTCTCCAAGAAAAAGGACACTTCACCGCCATGACTGGAGATGGGGTCAATGATGCCCCTTCGCTCAAAGCTGCCACTATTGGCATTGCCATGGGAATCGCAGGGACGGATGTGAGCAAGGAGGCGGCAAACCTGATTTTGTTGGACGATAATTTTTCCACGATAGTCAAGGCCATTGGGGAAGGTAGACGGATTTTTGACAACATTGTCAAATTCATCAAATACATCCTCACCTGCAACGGAGCTGAAATTTGGGTCATCGCGGTCGCTCCATTTTTGGGTTTACCCATTCCCCTACTCCCGATTCATATTTTATGGATCAACCTGGTGACCGATGGCTTGCCCGCTTTGGCACTAGCCAGTGAAGTCGCCGAACCCGATGGCATGCAGCGATCCCCACGACCAGCAAAAGAGAGTTTGTTTGCCAATGGGGTAGGCTTTCATATCATCTGGGTGGGCATGCTGATGGCTGCTGTCACGCTTGGTACGCAAGCCATGGCCCTAGCGCAAGGCTGGCATTGGCAAACGATGGTCTTTTCGGTCCTCTCTTTTTCCCAATTGGGCCATATCCTATCCATTCGCAGTGACCGCACTTTTCTTTACCGACAAGGAATCCTAGGCAACAAGCCCCTACTCCTCGCGGTAGGATTTACCGTAGTACTTCAGCTTGCTGTAATTTACCTGCCTTTTTTTAACGAAATTTTCAAAACCGAAGCCTTGAGTTGGGAGGAACTGGCAATCTGCTTTGCACTCTCCTCGGTGGTCTTCCATGCCGTTGAACTAGAAACATGGGCCCGAAATAGATTTTATCCTTTGGCAAGGAAAAGTAAAAAAGATTAGACCAGAAGCAACCCGTTTTCAGCCAACAGCTCCCAAACCTCGGAATCTAGCAGTTCCTCAAAATCGCCCAACTCTGCCTCATACGATGCTCGAATTTCCTTGACGGTGACTGTGGGTTGGCGGCAACTCACTTTTTCCAACAACCAAAATACCCACTGACCAAATTCAAGCGGAAGTTCTAGGGCAAAGTCTTCTTTTTTCCCCGAAAAAATAAGTTCACACATCCCCTCTTCCAGCTCCTCCAACTGTGGCGAAGTGCCTAGCCAACAAACTCTCTGCTGGTCTTTTACCTTTTTTGAAGCTTGGCCTTGGAGCTGATGCTGGATGTAAGATTTGGGGATACTTGTAGGAGGCACTTTGAAATCAAACCAGTTTTTCAAAGGGAGCTCCAACCCTACCCCCTGCATGTAGTTGAACAAGGACTTGCGCAAGCCTTCGGAAAAAATACCGTGATCAATGCCGGAAGGATCCTCAAAATCCACCTCATTGTTGGCAAAGGTACCCAATTCCGTATCTGTTCGGACCACCCCAAAAGCCTTGGGATTGAGACCCACAGGACTATGTACGGTCATGGCAAAGCGATGCCAAAAACCAGATTGAATGATTCCCTGTTCGAAGAGTTG
>JAXISU010000531.1:0-1614 GCA_034680425.1 Cyclobacterium sp. | reverse complement strand
CCGGGCGAAGTAGGTAATTCTAACTTCTATTACTTCCAAGTTGTTTTGGGCTATACCCTGGGCTACTTTACCATTGCCAAGGTCTTATTGCCACTCTACTACCGCCTGAATTTAGTTTCTATCTACAGCTATTTGGAGGATCGATTTGGGTTTTGGTCCTACAAAACGGGGGCTTTTTTCTTTATTCTGTCGAGATCCCTAGGATCTTCACTTCGATTGTATCTCGTGGCCAGTGTGCTGCAATTGATCTTATTCGATGCCTTGGGCATTCCTTTCTGGGTTTCGGTGCTGATTACAGTGGGCCTGATTTGGTTGTATACTTATCGCGGAGGAATCAAGACCGTAGTCTGGACGGACACCTTTCAGACCACCTTTATGTTGGCCTCGGTGCTGATTACGATGGTGTTGATTGGATCTGAATTGGAACTGAAAAGTTTGGGAGATTACGTCAGCCGAATAAGTGAGGACGAGCGTTCGACGATCTTCAACTGGGACTGGAAGGCGGGTACCAACTTCTTCAAGCAGTTTGTATCTGGGGCCTTTATCACCATCGTGATGACTGGTCTGGATCAGGACATGATGCAGAAAAACCTGACTTGCCGCACGCTCGGTGATGCACAAAAAAACATGTTTTGGTTTACCGTGATTTTGGTAGTGGTCAACCTGCTGTTTCTATCCCTGGGAGTGATGCTGTACTTGTATGCCGAAACCAAGGGAATTGCCATTCCAGCAAAGTCGGATAGCCTATTTCCACTCTTGGCTACGGAGCACTTTTCCGCCTTTGCAGGGATTGTTTTTGTGTTGGGCATCATCGCGGCGGCCTATTCAAGTGTGGATTCCACGCTGACTGCCTTGACCACTTCCTTTTGCTACGACTTTCTTCAAATCGAACGAAATTATACCCCGGAACGCCGGCTTTTCATCCGTAAGCTCGTGCACGTTGGCTTTACGTTTCTGATGTTTTTGCTCATCCTTGCCTTCTACTGGCTCAATGACCAAAGCGTAATCAATTCGGTATTTATCCTAGCCGGCTACACCTATGGCCCACTATTGGGGCTCTTTGGGTTTGGTTTGTTTACCAAGCATCAAGTGAAAGATGCCTGGGTTCCTGCCTTAGCTGTGCTTGCTCCCTCGCTGACATTTTTGATCACCTCCAATTCCCAACAATGGCTTTGGGGCTATACCTTCGGCTTTGAAGCTCTGATTTTGAATGGAGCGTTGATGTTTACTGGACTCTACCTGCTGCGCAAAAAATCTAAATCTTAAGTTCTTTTTCAGGGCTCCAAAAGCGGGATTCAAAATCCACCACCTGATCGTTTTGAACGACTACTCCCTCTGCTTCGAGAAGGGTTTGCATGGCTGTAGGAGAAGAAAAATGATGCTTTCCCGTCAGGATTCCTTGTCTATTCACGACGCGATGGGCCGGCACATCAGGGAGAGCATGGACTGCATTCATGGCATAGCCCACCATGCGCGCGCCGGACTTGAGTCCCAAGTAATGGGCGATTGCTCCATAACTTGTTACCCGGCCAGCAGGAATCTCCCGTACTACCTGGTATACCCAATCAAAGTAATTCCCCTTTTCGGAGCTCATAATTCCAGTCGATAAGTGCT
>JAXISU010000530.1:0-1616 GCA_034680425.1 Cyclobacterium sp. | reverse complement strand
TGTCCTTGTGCACATGAGTGACTTCCAGGTAGTAGCCAAAGACCTTGTTGTAGGAAATCTTCAAGGAGGAAATACCCGTTTGCTGAATCTCCCGATGCTGAATCTGCAGCAAAAAGTCTTTCCCCGTATTGGCCAGTCCTCGGTACTCGTCCAAACTCGGATCCACGCCGTCCTTGATGACTCCTCCCTGATGCAAGAGCATGGGGGCAGATTCTTGGAGTTCCTTCTCAATTTTCTCTACCAGGAGTTCGCAAGGATGCAACTGCTCGGATAGGCGCTTTAGCGTGGGGTTGGTCTGGGCTCTCAGGAGTGCTTTGACGGGAACCAAGGCAAGGAGTGCTCGCTTGATTTGATTGATTTCTCGAGGATTGGCACGTCCTACCACCACCTTGGAAATCAAGCGTTCCAAGTCGCCTGTCTGCTTCAGTTGGCCCAACATCTCCTCAATCAGTGCTGGATTCTGGAAAAAGAAGTCGACGACATTGAGTCGTTCTTCAATGGCTTTCTTGTCTTTTAGCGGCAGCACCATCCACTTTTTCAGCATCCGTGACCCCATGGGAGTTACCGTCTGGTCTAGAATCTGAATAAGCGGAACCCCGCCTTCGTGCTGAGGAAACACCAATTCCAAGTTGCGAATCGTAAACTTGTCCAACCACACGTATTTGTCCTCGGGGATGCGGGAGATGGAGGAAATGTGCTGAATGTCTTTGTGCTCGGTCTCCTCCAAGTAATACAAAATCGCCCCTGCAGCTACACTCGCAGCGGGCAAGTCTTCAATCCCAAAACCCTTCAAACTGCTTGTACCAAAGTGGTTTTTAAGTTTGTCGTAGGTAAAATCGACCTGATATACCCAATCCTCGCAATGGAAGGTGACGTAGTCGTTTTTTAACAGTTCAGAAGCGGCTTTTTTCGCTGCCTTTGAAAAAATTAATTCGGAGGGAGTAAAACTTTGAAGCAGTTTTTCCAGGTAGGCAGCATTTCCCTCGGCGCACATAAACTCACCCGTAGAGATGTCCAAGAAGGCGATGCCATGCTTCTCTTTTCCAAAATGGATGGAGGCCAGGTAATTGTTTTTCCGGGTGTCGAGTACCTGATCGTTGTACGAAAGGCCTGGAGTAACCAACTCAGTCACCCCTCTTTTTACAATGCCCTTGACGGTCTTGGGGTCTTCCAGCTGATCACAAATGGCTACTCGATTGCCCGCACGTACCAATTTCGGAAGATAGGTGTCCAAGGAGTGGTGGGGAAATCCCGCCAATTCAATGTGGGAAGCGGATCCATTGGCCCGCCTAGTCAGTACGATATCCAAAACGCGGCTTGCTACGACCGCATCCTCTCCGAAGGTTTCGTAAAAATCACCTACTCGAAACAGCAACAAGGCCCCGGGATGTTTGGCTTTGATGGCATTGTATTGCTTCATCAAGGGGGTTTCTTGGCCGTCTTTGGATTTGCTCATGCGTAAAATTAGAATTGTCGTACTTTTGAATCGGAAACTAGACCTGAAAATAGCCGATTCGAAAAGGAAATAAAAGAGATGAAGAAATTAAGCATGGAAGAGCTGGAGCGGCTATCCGTTCAGGAGTTTAAGGAAACCCAAAAATCTCCCCTCATTTTGG
>JAXISU010000529.1:0-1619 GCA_034680425.1 Cyclobacterium sp. | reverse complement strand
TCCATGGTCAACAACTCTATAACCACAAAGTAGTTGCGTCTTTTCTGAGTAAGGGGAAAGCAACTTTAGTGCTCGTTCAGAACTGCTGCAGCCTGAACTTGGGTCTCCGTAAATCCTTGGTAGGCACAGATGACTGCGTCAAAATCGGATAGCTCGCCCAGGTGTTTGAGTGCCAAGGGATTTCCAAAATGCACCAGGATGCAGGGCTTGGTTTTTGCCAATTCTTGGATTTCATCCAAGAATCCTTGCTCCATGCCAAATTGATTCAAGGGCTTGTGACTAGGTACAAATACGGCCAAAATCACTTTTTCTACCTCTTCGATCGAGGAAAAAGGGAGATCCAACTGCTGATAAAAGATACTTGGACTAGCCGTGAAAAATTCCCGATATCCCAGTTTTCCTGCTTTTGCCAATTCCTTGAGTGTTGCCGAATCAAATTCACCCGAGATTACAGACACATAGTTTTCTGCCAAGTCTTTTTGCAGTTGGGAATGGCTTTCCCAATCGAACCTAGGGACCGCAATGGGCTGGGTTTCTAGGACATCCAAGCTGGTTTTCAGACCCATCACTTTTTCAAAAACGGCATTAATTTCTGAATCTGAGGCATTCTGGGCAATTTTCTCGATGCCCTCTTTTACATGATCCGAAAAGCATAGGATGTCATTGCCTGCATGGAAAGCCTGCCATTCGAGTTCCCCTGGCTCGGGATACAGATTGGCTACAGCCTTCATATTCAGTGCATCGGAGATGACCAAGCCTTTGAATCCCATCTCTCCCTTGAGCAAGTAGGTGATCAGTTCGCGGCTGATACTGGCGGGAATATTTTTTCCCCCGGTCAGTGCAGGCACCGCCAAATGTCCTACCATGATCATTTCTACGCCCTGATCGATGCCCACTTGAAAGGGAAGTAATTCTTCCGCTTCCAGTTCTGCTTTGCTTTTATGCAAAATCGGCAAGCCCAGATGCGAGTCCGTTGCCGTGTCCCCATGTCCTGGAAAATGCTTCAAGCAAGCTCCGATTCCAGCCCTTTTCATACCCGAATAGGCAGCAAAGGCCAGTTGGGATACCTTATCCGACTGATTTCCAAAAGAGCGGTAGCCAATCACTGGGTTGTCGGGATTCGTGTTGACGTCTGCGCAAGGGGCAAGGTTGAGGTTAATGCCGGAGCGCTTCATATCCAAACCCATGCGGTAGCCCACTTCCGTTACCCACTTTTCGGCATCGTTTTTCAAGGCCCCCAGGGTAATGGCAAAGGGGTATTGGGGGGTATTTTCAATGCGCATTGCGAGGCCGTATTCTCCATCGATGCTGATGAGTAGGGGAGTTTTGGAGACCTTTTGGTAGCGGTTGATCAAACCAATCAGTTTCTCAAAAGTGCCGCTTACATCCAGGACTTCTGCCCGCTTTTCAAAGTTGGCTGCTGCCGAATGCCTGCTGTGAAAAAAAGTCAGCCCACCGATTTCCTGTTCGTGAATCAGCGCCTCGATGGCTTGGTAATTCTCTTCCGTATCGTGAATAAACGCCGCAGGAGAAAACAGCTGCGCAATTTTTTGATTTTTATTCATCGGCTGATCGTACTAGTGCAAAACAAATTGATTTGAATATTTGGATTGGAATAT
>JAXISU010000528.1:0-1632 GCA_034680425.1 Cyclobacterium sp. | reverse complement strand
AGCTTGACGGAAAAAGCTATCATCAAAACAGGTTACATCAAATCCTTCGAGTTTTTGAGTGCTTCTGAAATTATAGGTACGGACATTACTGGCAAGCTGTTTTTAATTGATTTAGCTTCGTCCACTATCGCTGACCTTTCAACTAAATTGCCTGTGGCTCAAATCAAGGGATTCTTTAAGGTATTTGGTCAAGAAAATATATGGATTGCCAAACAAGTAGACGGAAGCTCAGTATTCTACCACTACGACGCTGCGCAGGGTTTTGTAACCCTGAAGGATGATAAGGCTAAGTTATTGGTAAAAGACTTCACTAAGCCAGTATTCTGGATTGATGGTAATGAGTTTTACCGATCCACATTGTCTAATGCTGTTCCCGAACTAGTAGCAAAAGCTTCAAGTACTATTCACAGTGCCACCTGGTCAGTGATCCATTCACGGTGGATGCTAGGTCTAGAAAACGGAAACATTTGGAGTGTAGACCCTTCCAAACAAAAAACTACCGAGTCATTCACCATACATGCGACCAAAGTCAGCCAATTGATCACCATGCCCTACGCACATGGAACAGAGTTGATGTTGAGCACAGGGTTTGATGGGGGTTTGATTTTCTTTGTTTTTGACAAAGACATCACATTATCTACAAGTGTATCTTCCAGAATTAAGTTTCAAGGACACCGAAGCTGGATCACTGGATTCACGGTAGATGAAAAAAAGAAAATTGCCTACTCCATAAGCAACGACCGAACCCTCAAAGTTTGGCCTTTGGAAATTAATGAATTGCTTCAAAAATAATCGCAGAATCCTCCAAGGAACCTCTATCCTATGAAAAATACATTCAGTGTCCTCTTCCTTCTTTTGTTGCTCATTTGTAGCGTCCCTTCTTTTGCACAAAATGGAGCCTGTACTGTCAATACCGTTGAAATTAGCTCAGATAGCTATGATATTGGTGACTTTGCTAGCGTCAAAAGGAATCTCGAACCCTGTGTAGCCAACCAAAGTTTTGGCAATTTAGTAGACCTCAACAAAGCAAGAGAATTGCTTGCCCTAACCGCTATTGTGGAAGATAGTTTGGGCGATGCAAAAGTATACATTGAACAAATCGTTAACTCCAATAGCAATTTTGTTTCTAGCTATAGAAACATTGTATTTGAATCCATTTTTGATGAAGTAAAGCGTGAAAATGTAGGAGTAACAGTCAGCTCCGTGTCCAAAAAAGCAGAAGATCTCAATACAGCACCTGCTACAGTAAAACTAGTAACCCAGGAGGAAATCATGGATAGAGGGTACAAGGATTTGATCGATGTACTAAGTGATTTACCAGGATTTGATATCAGTAAAACTTTTTCAGGAGCAGGAACCAATATTTATCAAATGGGCTTTCGTCAAGAAAATACGGAACGAACCCTTTTTATGGTTGACGGAGTGGAAGAAAATGATTTGTGGCTCAATTGGGCGTATATTTCTCGACAATATCCTTTGGCAAATATCAAGGCCGTAGAAATATTGTACGGACCTTCCTCTACCATGTATGGTCCTCGTGCCTTTATCGGCGCGATCAATGTGATCACCTATTCCCCTAAAGAGATACCAGCAGAACATCTTTTAAAAGTGAAATCAGGAAGTGGAAAATCT
>JAXISU010000527.1:0-1632 GCA_034680425.1 Cyclobacterium sp. | reverse complement strand
GAGATGGAAAAATCTGCGTAGAGCACGGCTGCTCCAATCATCAGACTATCTTTTTGATCGTAAATCGCTACATTTTCCAAGTTGAGTGCATCCCACCAGCTGAGGCGTATGGTCCCTATCTCGGTACGAAACTTGGTTTTTTCACTGAGCGAACTCGTGACTTTGTCGATGAGCCAGTTTTGAACAGGGGGGAGTTGGATGACTAGGCCGAGAGCTAAAAAAAGGAGTAGAATAGAAAAGACAGACCAACTCACTACTCGGAAAGCTTTGTGTAAAAAATCCGTAACTTTGGCCTTATTTTCCAATGGGTACAACCGATATTTCTATACTTGCTATTGAGTCCTCTTGTGACGAGACTTCTGCCTCCATTATAGTTAATGGCAAAGTACTCAATAATATTGTGGCTACACAATCCGTACACGAAAAATATGGGGGTGTGGTTCCAGAATTGGCTTCCCGAGCACATCAGGAAAATCTAATCCCTGTGGTTTATGAGGCACTTTCTGGTGCTGGAATTTCCAAGAAGGAGCTCAGCGCCATCGCCGTGACTCGAGGTCCTGGACTGATGGGATCGCTGCTGGTTGGAGTAAGTTTTGCAAAGGCCTTTGCCAAAACCTTAAATCTCCCCCTGATTGATGTCAACCACATGCAGGCGCACGTGCTGGCCCATTTTATCGAAGAACCCCGGCCCAACTTTCCTTTCATTTGTTTGACCGTCAGTGGAGGCCATACCCAACTCGTATGGGTACGGGACCACTTGGACATGGAAGTGATCGGGGAAACTCAGGACGATGCGGTGGGAGAGGCCTTTGACAAGACCGCCAAGCTCCTTGGGCTTCCCTACCCTGGAGGACCTTTGCTCGACCGTTATGCGAAGCAGGGCAATCCCAAGGCTTTTTCCTTTCCCATCACGCGCATGCCTGGGCTGAACTATTCTTTTTCAGGGATCAAAACGGCCGTACTTTACTTTTTGAGAGATCGTTTGGAAGAGAATCCCAATTTCATCACCGAAAACTTACCCGACTTGAGCGCCAGCATTCAGCATACTTTGGTGGAAATGTTGCTCATCAAGTTGAAGGAAGCCATGAAGCAAGTAGGCGTGACTGAAGTCGCCATTGCAGGTGGGGTGTCCGCAAATTCAGGATTGCGGAATGCATTGGCTGCTCTTGCTCAGCGGAAGGGCTGGAAATTGTATGTGCCCGAGTTTGAATATTGCACGGATAATGCAGCCATGATTGCGATGGCTGCGCATTTCAAGTACCTTCGTGGGGACTTTGTCGGCTACGACATCGCTCCACTGGCCAAAATGAAATTCTAATATGTCCAAGTCCAATCGATTTGAAAAGGTCGTCAACATCCGGAACAAGAAGGCAAACTTCGAGTTTGAATTCATGGATACCTATGTGGCGGGCTTGGTCCTTAAGGGAACCGAAATCAAATCCATTCGGGAGGCGAAGGTCTCCTTGACGGAGGCGTTTTGCGTATTTTTTGAGGACGAACTTTTCATTCGGCAGATGCACATTGCTCCCTACAGCATGGCGAGCAGCTACAACCACGTGGCGATTCGCGACCGTAAGTTGTTGCTTCAGAAAAAAGAGTTGGTCAAACTCCAAACTAAGTCGCAAGAAAAGG
>JAXISU010000526.1:0-1654 GCA_034680425.1 Cyclobacterium sp. | reverse complement strand
TTGGCAAAGGTGGCTTAGCTTTTCAAAAAGAATTCCAAGAATTAACAAACATTAATTTCTCCTCCTCGTTCGGTAGGGGTAATCTAAGAACCAATACCCTGATGTCTTTTTACAGGTCCCTGCTTTTTATTTGCTTATTTTTCATTGGGACCACTGTTTTTTCACAGGAAAAAAAGCGGGTACAAGGTCAGGTTTTTGATGCATCCAATCAGCAACCACTTATTGGTGCCTCTGTGTATTGGGAAGACCAGCCTCAACAAGGTACTACCACGGATTTGGAAGGTAATTTTTCCCTTCCCGCAGGCGAGCTTCCCGCAAGAATTATCCTTTCCTACCTAGGTTATGAGAAATCCATTCGTACAATTCAGGTGCGTGACTTGGAAAAAGTGCAAAAATTTTACCTAAAGGCTGAAGACTTTTCCTTGGAAGAAATCTTGATACAAGAACGGAGAGGGGATGAGCAGGTAAAAAACATGGAGCTGGGCAAATCCACATTATCTATGGAAACCCTCCAATCCTTGCCGGCCTTATTTGGAGAAGTTGACCTTCTTCGCAGCCTTCAGTTGCTTCCAGGTGTTAAGTCAGCTGGAGAAGGTACCGCAGGACTTTTTGTGAGAGGGGGATCTGCCGATCAAAATTTAGTGCAAGTCGATGGGGCACCCGTCTACAATGCATCCCACTTTTTTGGAATTTTCTCAGTATTCAATCCAGATGGCCTCAAAAAGGTAGACCTCTACAAAGGCAACATGCCATCCAGTTTTGGTGGTAGGGCCTCTGCGTTGATCGATGTGTCTTTCCGGGAAGGGGAGCGCGATCGGATTCGTGGGGAAGGAGGTATCGGAACCATCTCCTCAAGACTGACGCTGCAAGGCCCACTATTGGGAGAAAAATCAAGTTTTCTAATTAGCGGAAGGCGTACCTACGCAGATCTGTTTTTGAAACTTTCCTCCAACCCAGACATCAAAAACAACCAGCTTAACTTTTACGATTTAAACGGAAAAGCTGCCTTTACCTTGAGTGACAAGGACAAACTCTCAATTAGTAGCTACCAAGGCAGTGATTTGTTGGGCTTGGACGGTCAGTTTGCCTTGGGCTGGGAAAACTGGGTTTCAGCAATCAATTGGAACCGGGTAAATTCCGATAGTTCCTACTTTGACTTGCAAGGATATCATTCGAGGTATAATTATCAAGTGAAGTTTGACAATGAAGAAAATGGCTTCGACTGGACCAATTCCCTCTCCGAAACTGGAATCAAAGCAACTTGGACGCGCGTGCTTGCTTCCAAGAGCACGCTATTCTGGGGAGCGCATGGGCAAGTTTATCATTTTGCCCCATCTGACCTGAAGCCTGCACCCAAAAACCCCATCGACCGCCGCCAAACCCAAGGAGTTCAAGGGCTTTTGGGCAATGCTTTTATCGGGATCACGCAGGAGTTTTCGGATAAGTTGACTGCTGAACTAGGCCTTCGGCAGGGTGTTTATGCGCAAGTAGGGGAAGGAAAAGTATACCAATACCCAAATGATGCTCCTAATCCAGATGTGGATCCTTCGGATTCTGTCTTTTATGGGAAAGGGGAACTCATGCAGCGCTACCAAGGGTTGGAACCACGAATTGCATTTCGCTACTTGCTCCAACCTGAATTCTCCCTGAAGTT
>JAXISU010000525.1:0-1655 GCA_034680425.1 Cyclobacterium sp. | reverse complement strand
CCGTAGTCAAGGTGAAGGAAAATTCCTCCTTTAATTTCTTGCCTTGGAGCAGCTCCTCAAATTTTTCGGGAAGACCACTCTGTCCAAATAAAAAATAAAAAGGGTCATCCTCTTCTCGAACTTCCACACTAAATGGTGCGGATTCGATTTCATCTTCTTCCTTGCTTACCTTGAGTTCGTAGGTGAGTCCTACCACCGTACCGGCTTTGATATCCATGAGTATGTTGATTAACTGCTGATTCCGTATTTGAAACGGATAAAAATTCGTTCCTTAAGTACCTGCCACTTGTTTTTCGCGGTGGATTTCTGCACAGGTTTGTGGGCACGAAACACAAAATATTGGTAATCCTTTTCTTGAAAAAAGAGGGCGTAAGTCTCCATTTTTTCCAAATAAAAACCGGATGCTCCCAAGGTCTGAACTAGAGCCCCAGTGTCCAGCGGCTGGTCAATTACCTGAAGTTTCTCTGGTTGATTGGCAATCATCCATTCCAGGTAACGCGGTGCAGGAATGTGAATCAAAACCACCGAGTCAGCATGTGCATGGCGCTGAATGTTTTCAAACAAGCGTGCATGTTGGGCTACTGGAATGTGTTCCAATACGTCGGGAAACACAAAAAAATCGAATTTTTCTCCCGGAAGGTTGAAGTCAGACATGTCCGACACATCAAACTTGAGGTTGTTTTGCTTTTTCCAAAGCACTCGAGCCTTTTCAATACTTTCTGGAGAAATATCTAGGGCAAGTACCTTTCCTTGGGGGACCTGAGTTGCTAATAGGTGGGACACGGTTCCGATGCCACAGCCTACCTCCAGAATCCGGTGATTGGATTTCAGTCCAGCCTGCTTTGCCTTATCCAGGATACTCAAATGCCTGGAGTTGATGCCTGTTTTTTCTTGCTTCTCGGCAAACTGGTCGTAGAAGCGAACGACTTTATCTTGTTCTTCAGCGGCTTGCATCTGATTTTTTGTAAGTGGTAACTAGTCCAGCGATCAACAAAATCACCAATGCATACTGGAATAGGATCATGGGTGTCTTGGTAGCGGTGTAACTCGCAGGGGCAAAGGTAAAGACAATTTCGTGAGTTCCCGCAGGAAGCGAAAGGGCACGGAGTAAGTAGTTGGTGCGAAGGATGGGAACTTCCTTACCGTCCACTTTTGCAGTCCAACCTGCTGGGTAATAGATCTCCGAAAATACGCCCAATCCGGCCTTTGTCATTTCTGCGCGGTAGCTCATTTCGTTCGGTGAATGCTTGATCAGGGTGATGGTACCTGCTCCCGCAGCTTGCTCCCCAAATTCCTTGGTATTGATGGTTGCTTGCGCTTTGGTATCGATCGTGCCCAATTTGTCCATTTCCTCTTTGTTGCTTCCTACTGGGAGGAGTTGTCCAGGTACCCAAGCGGGGCCATTTGCTTCTGGATTTTCAAATACGGCATTGGGCTCCGCTCCTGCGATCAGGTACTTCGTGTTGAGCATGTTGATTGTCCCAATAGCCGCCCAGTCAAAGTTGCCTTCCTGTGCTTTTTTGATAAAATCTTGCAGTTCAAACTCCAATCGGTAATCCACCAAATCCTGGTAGCGACGTAGTTTGGCTCCGTGGTAGCCTCCAAGGCTATTGAATCGGTAGCTGGTGCGTGCCCCCTGGGTAAGCCCTTCCGTG
>JAXISU010000524.1:0-1666 GCA_034680425.1 Cyclobacterium sp. | reverse complement strand
GGGATAACTTTCCTTGGAAGTTTCGTATCCTGGAGGGGTGTAGATGGTGATGCGTCGATCCATGCCTAGACCTGGGGAATCGTACCAGCGTCTACTGACTGTTCCGTGTGGAATGTCATTGGTCTTGTACAGGTCACCTTGCCCTCCACCGATCAAAAAGAAGTTGGTGGCCGTACCTACATCTCGAATCAGGAAGGGATTGCTCGGGTCAGTAGCAGTGAAGCCATCCACCATAAAAGAGTAGGCGTAAAGTTCCGGCTTGAGGATGCTGGTTTTGTAGGACCAAACTCCATTGGCATCTTTGGTAAGGGCTACCTTTCCTGGACCGTCCATTTGGCCCATGGGGGTATCCATTTTTACCGGAGGGAGAAAATCTCCAGTCACTTGAACAGCCTGTGCATTGGGGGCGAAGATTCGGAAGGTGACCGTATTGTCCTCATGAACCTCCGGTGATTGGATGTTTTGTGCTTGGAACAGGGCTTCTTGCGCAGAAGCTGCAAATCCGAAAATTAGGCTACTCATCAGTAGGGTTAGAAATTTTTTCATAATGGGTTGGTATTTGAGCTGGTCTAAAGTTAGCCAATGACTAAGGAAGTGCAAGGGGATTTTTTTGAGTGGTTTTAGTCCAAGGCAAAAAAACTTTGTAAAGATTTCCGCTCTCTAGCAACTCCCCGAAAAACTTCATTTGTCAATCCCCACTGTCCACGGTATCTTTGCAGTTCAAGCAAAATTTGAAGCCGTGGCAACTAAAACCGTCAACGTAGGTTTGGTCCAACTCTCCTGCTCTGGGAATGTGACCGAAAACATGCAAAAAACAACTGCAGGCATACGCGAAGCCGCCAAAAAGGGCGCGCAGGTCGTGGTGCTTCAGGAACTCTTTCGCTCTCTTTACTTCTGTGATGTGGAGGAGTACGACAACTTCCTACTTGCCGAGGCGATTCCTGGCCCATCGACAGAAACCCTAGCTGCCCTTGCCAAAGAATTGGGCGTAGTGATCGTCGCTTCACTTTTTGAAAAACGTGCTGAAGGCTTGTACCACAACACCACCGCCGTCCTCGATGCCGACGGTACCTACCTTGGCAAGTACCGAAAAATGCATATCCCGGACGACCCAGGCTATTACGAGAAATTCTACTTCACCCCAGGAGACCTGGGTTATAAAGTGTTTGCTACCCGATTTGGAAAAATCGGGGTGCTGATTTGTTGGGACCAGTGGTACCCGGAAGCAGCGCGCATCACTACCCTCATGGGTGCAGATTTCCTAGTTTACCCTACCGCCATTGGCTGGGCCAAATCGCAAGATGCTGCCACCAACGAGGAGCAATACGGTGCTTGGCAGACTATACAGCGTTCGCATGCTGTAGCCAACGGCATTCCGGTGGTATCGGTCAACCGTACCGGTGTGGAAGGTCAAATGCAATTCTGGGGTGGTTCCTTCGTGGCCAATCCCTTTGGTCGAGTAACCTATCAAGCCCCACATTTGACGGAAGAAGTCCATGTAGAAGCCTTGGATTTGAGCGGTTCGGATCGCTATCGTACGCACTGGCCATTTTTACGGGATCGTCGAATCGATTCCTATGCGCCGATTACCAAGCGTTTTCTTGACGAAGAATAGGCCATGCAGCACCGTATAGATTTGTCTAAAGGAGGATTAGTGACTCCGGCG
>JAXISU010000523.1:0-1669 GCA_034680425.1 Cyclobacterium sp. | reverse complement strand
CAACTTAATCGCGGCAAGGAGGTAACTTGCCCAGTTTGCGATCACTCCTACCAAAAATTTCTTCCTTACGGACGCATTGCACGAGAAAATGCCCTTTGCCCGAATTGCCTTGCATTGGAACGCCACCGATTGATGTGGCTTTTCCTTCAGGAGAAAACCAACTTTTTCACAGCACCTCTAAAGGTACTCCACGTCGCCCCAGAGCATTGCTTTATCAAGCGCTTTGAAGCAATCCCCCACTTGGATTACATCACGGCAGACATCGAATCGCCACTTGCCAAAGTGAAGATGGACGTACACGCCATCCCTTTTCCTGACAATACCTTCGATGTGGTCTTTTGCAATCACGTATTGGAGCATGTGGACGATGACCTATTGGCCTGTTCCGAGTTTAACCGCGTGCTAAAGTCAGATGGCTGGGGCATTTTGCAATCCCCCGTATATCCACATGAAGTAACCCTAGAGGACAAAACGATCACCGATCCTGCTGAGCGGGAGCGCCTATTTGGTCAGCGAGATCACGTGCGGAAATTTGGAAAGGATTATGCCGCCAGACTCCGCCGCTCTGGAATTCAGATTGAGGAAAATCAATTTGTAAAGGAAATTGCTCCTGAAAAGGTGAAGCAGTATGCACTGGCTCCGGATGAGGTAATCTTCGTTTGCCGAAAGGGAAACTAACCCTTCGTACACTTGATGGCCAGCTCCAAGAGCAAGCCCATTCCATACCCTGAAAGTTGAATCAAGGAGGTGCAAAGTGCCAAAATCCCTACCAAAGGGGAACGGTACTGCCAGGTACTTTGTGCAAGCACCAAACTGGCCCAAACTCCAAGAATAAGTAGGTGTGGGATCAGGAGTAGGTGAACAAAAAGCAGGTTGACCGCTAGCGTAATCAAGAACAGCAGAAAAAAACTCGGCAAGGCATGCACCAGCTTGATTGCCTCGGGGTGAAAACGAGACACATTTACCCGGTTTCTTCCAAAGGAAAAGCCCTGCTTCGCAAAGGACCAGAGCGTATTTTTTCGTTTGTGGTAGACAAAAGCCTCAGACACCAATTCCAAGCAGAATCCCGCCTTCTTGATCCGGATGCTCCATTCGATATCCTCTCCCCTATTGGGGTCTACAAAGCCCCCCAAAAGAGCAAATACCTCCCTTGACACGCCCATATTGAATCCACGGGCTTGGTAGGCGGCTGGATTTTTGAGTTTACCTCGAATACCCCCCGTGGTCCAAAAAGAAGTCATCGCAAAGTCCATCGCTTTTTGAAGTGGAGAAAAGTCCGAAGCTGCTGCATCTGGGCCTCCAAAAGCATCCAGAGAGCGGGATTGAATGGCTTCCTGCAAGCATTCAAAATAGGCAGGAGGAAGCAGCACATCGGAATCTAGGATCACAAAGAAATCTCCTTTGGCCTGCTGCATTCCAAAATTACGTGCAAAGCCCTGTCCGGTATTTTCCTGGTAGAAATAGCGAATGGAAAGGTCTTGACTGAAGGAGGCAACTACCTCGTCGCTGCGTAGTAAAGAGCCGTCTTCTACTACCACTACCTCAAACTGGGTATAGGTTTGGGAAAGCAGGCTTCTTAGCAAGTCCTTTAGTTCACCCGGTCGATTGTAAACAGGAATGATACAGGAAAAGAACATTAAAAATCGAGATTGATTTCTTCGTCTATTTT
>JAXISU010000522.1:0-1673 GCA_034680425.1 Cyclobacterium sp. | reverse complement strand
TAGCATCTTCCCCCTCTTGGTCGGACAAGCCAAAGCCTGCAGTCCACTCGTCTTTTTTAACTTCTTTGCTTTCAAACTCAACTACTGCCTCTTTGCTTAGCCCTACAAACTTGCCAGCTAATTTTTTAGAAAGCTTCGTAGTGTCAGCAGAAACTGTCTTTGAGAAATCTGTAGTGGTGGATTTTAAATCTCCATAAATGAAGTCGCCCGCTTCCGATACTTCAGGGTTGGTGCTTTCGCCATACTGAGAAGTCAGATTTTCGATGGTTTCATCTATTAGCTTTTGATCTACTTTGATGCTGTAGTTTATTCCTTTAATGGATTGATCCAACTTTACCTCAACGGATTCTACAAAACCGATTTTGTATTCGAATTCAAAATCTTTTTGATTTTTCCAATCGATGGAATCATCCGCTTTTTCTACGGGTAAGGGCTCGCCTAATACCTTAAAAGTTTGTGCTTTTAGGTGATTGTTTAGCGACTCACCCAATAGCGTGTTGATTTCTTCAACCAAAAGCGATAGGCCATACATATTTTTTACCATGGATATCGGCGCTTTTCCAGGACGGAAGCCACGAATCACAGCCTTTTTGGCGTAGTCTTTAAGTTTAGCGTCAACCTGAGGTTGATAATCTGCCTCAATTAGTTTAATTTTAATAGAAGCTTGATTTGCGGTGTGCTTGTCTACTGTAATTTCCAAAGTATGTTCAATTAACTGGTGTTGAATTAAAAACCCCCAATCTCTTTCCTGCAGGGCAGGGGAGGGATTGAGGGCTTGTAGGGTGCGGATAGAGGGACTCGAACCCCCATGCCTCGCGGCGCTAGATCCTAAGTCTAGTGCGTCTACCAATTTCGCCACATCCGCATGTGACCAAGGGGAAAACAAAACTCTTTTTCCAATTGTGGATGCAAAGGTAAAGACATATTCTAATTTACCACAAGGCAATGAAAAAAATATTTCTAAAAAAAGTGGAATTCTGTCCCAATACCTTTCAAATTTGAAATTCAAAATCCCCACAAATGATTCAAGTAGATGTAGCAGAAGAGCGTAGTGAAATTCTGAAACGGTACCGGAGATTGCTCCGGCAAGCCAAGCCTATCTTAAAACCAGGGGATACCAAGCTGATTAAGAAGGCCTTTACCATCTCCTTGGAGGCACACAAAGACATGCGTCGCAAGTCGGGCGAGCCTTACATCTACCATCCCTTGGAAGTAGCCTTAGTTTGTGTAGAAGAAATTGGATTGGGGACCACTTCCATTATTTCTGCCTTGCTGCACGATGTAGTGGAAGATACCGATCTAGAGTTGGAGGACATTGAGCGGGATTTCGGCTACAAGGTCATGACCATTATCGATGGGCTTACCAAGATTTCAGGTGTATTTGAATACGGGAGTTCTCAGCAAGCAGAGAATTTCCGAAAAATGCTGCTCACGCTTTCTGACGATGTGCGGGTGATTTTGATCAAGTTGGCCGATCGACTCAACAACATGCGGACGCTAGCCAGCATGCCTCGAAACAAGCAGTTGAAAATTGCTTCTGAGACCATGTACTTGTATGCACCCTTGGCGCATCGCTTGGGCCTCTACGCGATCAAATCCGAGTTGGAAGATTTGTTTTTGAAGTATACCGATACCGAAGCGTATCAGGATATCGTCCACAAAATCAACGAGTC
>JAXISU010000521.1:0-1675 GCA_034680425.1 Cyclobacterium sp. | reverse complement strand
CCCTCGGTACTTGCGACGACATCCGTTTCTTGGGCAAGCTTGAGGCTGTGGAGGAAGTGTTGTCCGTAGCTGACATTTTCTTGATGCCTTCGGAAAAAGAAAGTTTTGGACTTGCTGCCTTGGAAGCGATGGCCTGTGAAGTGCCTGTCTTGTCATCCAATGCTGGAGGGATACCTGAACTCAATTTGGATGGGGTAACTGGCTTTGCTTGCGAGGTGGGCGATGTCGAGGACATGACCAAGAAAGCATTATTTATCCTGGATGCCGCCAATTTGCCAGGATTTAAGGAGCGGGCTTTGGCTCGTGCCAAGGAATTTGACATTGATCAGATCCTTCCCATGTATGAGGAGTATTACCGCAAAACCATTGCCTTGACTCAAGAGGCAGAAAAAAAGATGAGTTAAATCAGTAAAGTGAAAAAATTTTCAAAAAACGGAAACCCTTATTTTTGTAGGATAGTTTATACCATTAGTACACTACCTTTTTTGAAGACTACCTAAACCACTGTTTATCATGAAAAAGATTGGGCGATTAGATCGACCTGACAATTTCGGTTCGGCTACCCTTTTTTCTAATCCTGTGCTTGAGCGAATTTCAAGAACACACATTTCCATCCCCATTTCCTTATTTTTGGCCATATCCACCGTTTCGATGTATTATGGGCTGGTATCCACTTCGATTCCACTTGGACTAGGTTTGGCTTTTTTCGTAGTAGGGTTGCTTACCTTTACCTTTGTGGAGTACATGATGCACAAGCATTTTTTCCACATGGAGCCAGATACGCCACTCAAGGACAAGTTGCAGTACAATGTCCATGGAGTACACCACGATTACCCCAAGGACAAGGACCGCCTGGCCATGCCTCCCTTTGTTAGTGCGGCTTATGCAGCGATTTTGTACTTGTTGTTTACACTGTTGATGGGTGATTTTGCGCTCTATTTCTTACCCGGATTCCTGCTAGGGTATGCTGGGTACCTGGGAGTTCATTACGTGGTGCATGTCTACAATCCACCGAAGAATTTTCTAAAAGTGCTGTGGGTCAACCATGCCATCCATCATTACAAAGATCCAGATGCTGCTTTTGGGGTAAGTTCCCCGCTTTGGGATTACCTTTTGGGAACCCTTCCCAAAAAAGAATAAACAAACCTCCGAAAAGGAGGTTTTTTCTTTGGTTTCGGTTTGGGGATTTGAAAATTCGTTGAGGGTTTACATGCAGTCCCCACCACTAGTTTAGCACATGAAGAAAGTTTCAATTATCGGTTTGGGTTGGCTCGGAGAGGCCGCTGGCTTGCTTTTGCAAAACCAGGGCTATTTCGTAGTGGGGTCTTCCACTCGTCAAGAAAAGGTGGAATTCCTTCGCAAAAAAGGATTGGATGCCGTTCACTTTGCCCTAGATCCCTATCCGAAAGAGACAGATTACCAACGACTTTTTGATTCCGAGATTTTGGTGGTGACACTACCCCCTCGAAGTCGGCAGGGAGATGGGGAAGCCTACCTGCAGCAACTCGCTTCCTTACGCGATTTGGTCGCAAACTCAGCGGTGAAGCAGGTCATCTTTATTTCCAGTACCGGAATTTACCCCGATCAAAGCAAGTCAGTGCCCTACACCGAGGAGGAGGAGATTTCCGAAAGTACTGCCGGCAATGCGGTCTTGCAGCGAGCGGAAGCCTTGATG
>JAXISU010000520.1:0-1678 GCA_034680425.1 Cyclobacterium sp. | reverse complement strand
GGCTATTACGCATTGAGTGCCATTAAAATTGATCAGTCCTACACCGCTCCTGCAGAGATTGGTAACCTAGAAGCGAATTTTGCTTGGGCACCACTTGTGCGTGCAGGAGTAGAGTTACGAAAGTTTAGAATGGGCGTCGAATACAATTTTGTACCCAATCGGAACCTTCAAAATCTGAGTGGTGCTTTTATAGGAGAAGCCATCAACCATTACGCGGGTTTCACGCTTGGATTCACAGTGGGTGGTGGCAGATGGCAGCAGCCTAACTTTTAAATCCGGCTCCTCTCTGTCCAAGAGGAGAAATTTAAATGCAAATCGACTTATCCCTTAGCTCCAGCCAAAAGGTATAAGACCGCCATGCGGACGGCAACCCCATTTTCGACTTGATCCAAGATGATGGAGTGTGCAGAGTCGGCAGCATCCGAACTCAGTTCCACCCCTCGATTGATGGGGCCTGGGTGCATGACTACAATTTCTTTGTTTAACCCATCCAGCATCTTCTTGTTGATTCCGTAGTACAAGGAATACTCCCGAAGGCTTGGAAAATACTTGATTTGCTGGCGTTCCAATTGAATTCGAAGTACGTTGGCCACATCACACCAGTCTAAGATTTTGTGAAGGTCTAGTTCCACCTTCACCCCTAGGCTTTCGATGTACTTGGGAATCAAGGTCACTGGTCCGCAGACGCGTACCTCTGCCCCTAGTTTTTGCAAACAAAAAATATTGGAGAGCGCAACTCTCGAGTGGAGAATGTCTCCGATGATGGCTATTTTTTTACCTGTCAAATCCCCCAACTTCTCCTGCATGGAAAAAGCATCCAAGAGAGCTTGGGTAGGATGCTCATGCGTGCCATCTCCAGCATTAACCACATTGGCGGGTACATTTTTAGAGAGAAAATGAGGTGCTCCAGGACTGGCATGGCGCATGACCACCATGTCCACTTTCATGGCCAAAATATTGTTGACCGTATCGACTAGGGTTTCTCCTTTTTTAACCGAACTGTTGGAGGAAGAGAAATTTACCACATCGGCACTCAGACGCTTTTCGGCCAATTCAAAGGAAAGGCGGGTGCGCGTAGAGTTTTCAAAGAAGATATTGGCAATGGTAATGTCTCGCAAGGAAGGAACCTTCTTGATGGGACGGTTGATGATTTCCTTGAAATTGACTGCTGTTTCGAGCACAAGTCGGATGTCCGCTTCGCTGAGTTCTTTGATACCTAAGAGGTGCCTGGTGCTGAGTTGAGACATTGTTAGCTAGTTACTTTCTCTGTAATCCAAATGGCATCTGCAGGATTTCCCTGAGCTACCCACTCTACCACTACATACTGGCTATCCAGCGTATTTACTTTTACTCCATAGTAATCAGGTAAGATCGGATAATCTCGGGTGAGTCTTCGATCTACCAATACCATCAATTCTACTTTCTGAGGTCTGCCAAATGCAATCATGGCATCCATTGCCGCACGAACGGATCTGCCCTTGTAGAGCACATCGTCGATAAGGACTACTTTTTTGCCCTCCACCAAAAAATCGATCTTTGTCTCGTTGGCCTTGAGGGGGAAATCCCGGCGTCGAAAATCATCGCGATGGAAGGTGGCGTCCAAGTAGCCGGAAGGAACTGTAATCCCAGAAATCTCCTTTACCAAGGCTACAATTTTATCGAGCAACAGGGTTCCTCG
>JAXISU010000519.1:0-1679 GCA_034680425.1 Cyclobacterium sp. | reverse complement strand
GGGAGTTGGGAAGCACTTAGCCCTACCAAAGCAAGTAGGAGTAGGTATTTTTTCATTAGGAGTTGGTTTAATTCAATATGTCTTTCTGTGTCAGATAAGCCTGACGACCTTTCTCAGTAAAAATCCCGTGTAGGAAGTGGTCCAAGATGATCATTTGGTCCTCCACCAGGTTGTAATCTGGCTCTGCAAAATTTTGAGGATCGAATGCTGTAGTAACCTGGGTCAACCGCACTCGGGCTAATACCCGAGAATCAATTTCAGGTCGGAAATACCCAAGCTCCTTGCCACGCTCCAAGACCTTGATTAAGTCTTGCTGGATGGTCTCTTGTTTAAAGGATTCAAACAAATTCCAGGCTTCTGGAAAATATTTTTGAACCTCCAGGATAACCAAAGGATTGATGGAAGTAAGTCGCTCTCGCATCATCTTGGATGTCTGCACCAAGTGTTCAATCACTCCGTCCCCTTGCTCCAAAATAAAGGCAAGACGCTTTCGATCCTGTTCTAGAATCGCTGCAAATACCGCCTTTACCAAGTCCTTTTTGTCTTCGAATTCTTGGTAAATGGTTTTTTTAGAAATGCCCGCTTGCCTAGCCAAATCCTCCATGGTGATGGTACGCACACCAAAACGAGCAAACTGTGCCATCGCGATCTCTAAAATACGCTGCCTTGTCTCCACTAGTTTTACTATTTTAACTTGGGGACAAAACTACGGAAACTTTCAATTTGTTTAAAGTTTCCAAAGTTTTATTTAAAAATAAATCACTTAAAAAATTATTACTTCCTACTTATTTAATTTATTTATTTTGTTTTAGGCGTTATTTTAAAATTATTTTTTGTTTTTAATAATCTTACACGAACAATAATTCTCTAAATTAAGCTCAAACCAAACCTTTTTTTGAGTTATTAATTCCGAAATCCCTACTTTTTTAAGACGATATCGAACTCCCTTAAAATCGATTCAAAAACCGTCCCCCTTTTCTAAAAAAAATAGAGCTTTACCCTGAAATCTTCCCCTCAAGTTTTCAGATTCTAAAACCCAAATGCTTACTTTTGTACCTTACCACCCAAGGACATGATTTTCTTCTTTGAATCCCCTCAGAAACTCGTTTACGGAGTTCAAACCCCACAACCTCTCCCCTCAGAAGACATCCAAAAACTCGCCTGGCTTTTTGGCGAAGCAAAACCCTTAACAGGAGAGAACGTACCGGGCAACTATGCCGGCCCACGCAAAGAAATGATCACCCCTTGGTCAACCAATGCAGTAGAAATCACGGGAAACATGGGGATTCACGGGATTCAGCGCATTGAAGAATTTACCCCCCTACAACCTGGGGAAGCGATCGACCCCATGCTACAAAAGGGGTACGAAGGTCTAGATCAGGAAATTTTCACCATCCAACTTCAGCCTGAACCCATTCAGTCGATCACCGACATCGCAGCATACAATGCTTCTGAAGGCCTTGCATTGAGTCAAGAAGAAGTAGATTACCTCAATCAGGTCTCTTCCCAATTGGGACGCCCATTGACGGATTCAGAAGTGTTTGGCTTTTCGCAAGTCAACTCCGAGCATTGCCGTCACAAAATCTTCAACGGCACCTTTATCATTGATGGGGTAGAAAAACCGATGACTCTTTTCCAATTAATCAAGGAAACCTCCAAGCGTAATCCGAATCGAATCG
>JAXISU010000518.1:0-1695 GCA_034680425.1 Cyclobacterium sp. | reverse complement strand
GGTCTAAAAACAAATAGGGAATTCCGAGCACCACCCCAAATTGCTGCAGTACAAACCCCAACAATACCCCCCAAATCAACAGCAAAGAAAGGTTCTTCTGCAAGTGTAGGAGGAGAAGTTGAACCGGAAAACTACGGGTAAAAGTTCGCCACATGGAATAATTCGATTTAAAAATAGAATGGGCTGCCTAGCCTTTCCTAAAACTACTAAATCAGCCGAACCAAACAAGGGTTCCACTCAGGTTTCCTTTTTTGGAGAAAAACCCTATTTGCTTTTTCATTTTTTCGCTTTGGTAAAAATATTTTTTTGAGTTTCGTTAGCGCTTTGAAAGAGATGCGGTAGATTCGAAGCCTTAACTAAGTAGCAAATGAGAATCTGGTTTTTGTGTAAAGTAAAATATGCGAAAGAAACTGAAGAGGGTCTTTTGAAAAGTATTTCGGAACAATATCTAGTGGATGCAGTATCCTTTACGGAAGCTGAAGCGATCCTCTACGATAAACTCGGGTCTCAAATCCGTGGGGATTTTCAAGTGTCTGGAATCAGCAAGAGTAACATTGTGGACGTGTTTTTTTACGATGATGCAGACATTTGGTACAAATGCAAGGTGACCTACTTGATCGCAGATGGGGACAATGGAAAGGAGAAAAAGGTGACCCAATACATGATTGTGACGGCAGAGGATGTCAAACAAGCCTTCGACCGCATTCAAGAAAGTTTGAACAACATGCTCGTTAGTTTCCGAGTACCGGACATTAACGAGAGTTCCATTTTGGAAGTATTTCCTTTTGAAAAATCTGAAGTAAGCCCTGACCTGCCTCCTGGAAATTTCAAGCCAGTAGCTCAGGAATTGGAAGAAGAATAAAAAAGGGCCGCGAATGCGGCCCTTTTACTTTTTATGCTAAATCAGTGGAACCTTGGTGGGCAACCACAAATGCAATCAATTCATCCACAGGGATTGCTGCACGCTGGGCAGCATCATCAATATCCTCCCGGCTTACTTGTGCGGCAAAGGTTTTGTCTTTTAGGCGCTTTTTCACCCCTTTCACTTCCATACCTACATAGCCTTCTGGGCGCATCAGCGAGTAGGCATGCACCAGTCCACTGAGTTCGTCAAAGGCATAGAGCATCTTGTCCATCGGAGTACGGGGCTCCACTCCAAAATAGCGGGGCCCATGACAGGCAATGGCACGAATTATTTCTGGATCGATGGCTCTTGCCTCCAGTTCCTCGATGATTTTTCGACAATGTTGGTCTGGCCATTGGTCCCAATCCGCATCGTGAAGCAGTCCTGCCAAGTGCCACTTATGGGCTTCCGAGGCTTCAAGACCCTGCTCGAGCGCGTAGGACTTCATTAGATGTCCCACTTGTTTCATGTGCACTTTCAAACGCTCATTCAGTACCCACTCATTCAAAAGGGTAAGGGCTTGCTCCAAGGTAAGGACATTGCCTTTGTTGATCGAATCACCAAACTCCTGACGATTCAGATTTAAGGATGGGGTTTGCATGGATTTTTCTGGGTGTTACTTTTTAAATTGCTTTTGGATGAAATCGACAGCTTTTGGCCAGAACCTAGGTCAATTAAGCTCCTCTAATTTTCCATTTTGCTTTGACATAGCCCCAAAGTAATTTGGGGCTTAGGGCTTTTTTCCGCGAGATGCCTCCATCATATCCCACATTTCTTGTGGTATCATCTCC
>JAXISU010000517.1:0-1696 GCA_034680425.1 Cyclobacterium sp. | reverse complement strand
TTCGTCCAGGTAACTCTCAACCATTTGTGGTCTACCAAAGAAATCTGTCCCATAAGGAACCATCCCATCCTGTCCTACGGCGATGGTATAGATTTTAATGTCAAATGCTGTGGCGAGCTGTGCCGCAAAAATAGGGTCTACGTTACCCGCATTGCTTTCCCCGTCGGATAATAGAATCATTACCTTGGATGGAGATTCACTGTCTTTCATTCGATTAGTACCCGCAGCAATTGCAGACCCAATTGCAGTACCCTTGGCCTCGATCATCGAAAAATTAATCTCTTTAATCAGGCTTGTAAGCAATTCGTAATCGTTGGTTAAGGGAGAAAGGGAATAAGCCTCCCCAGAAAATACCACCATCCCAATTCGATCGCCAAATCTGCCATCTATAAAGTCTACCGCTGTTTTTTTAGCGGCTTCCAAGCGGTTGGGACTAAAGTCTTGCAGGTCCATGGATTCAGAAATATCCATTACCAACAATATATCAATGCCCTCGGTGTATTGTTCCACCCGTTCATTACTTCGTTGCGGTCGGGCCAAGGCAAGTACCACAAAAATTAGAAACAGGAAGAAAAATCCCGTGGGAATCAATCTTAGGTAAGTCCAAGGATTGGCCTTGGCGACGCGCTTTGGTAAGGAGAGTTCAAGAACAGGCTTCTTGAGGAATTTGATAAACTTTCGAATCAAAACCAATAAAGGAATCAACCATAGCAAATTCAAGAGTAATGGGTTTTCCCATTCGTAGGACTGGAAGGTCTCAGGCAAAAACCAAGACCAAGAAAAAAACTCAGCGAGTGCCTCTCTCATGGGTGATTTGGTTTAAGGTAGTTCGGTAATTGGCTTTTGCTACTTCCAAAAGGTAGGAGGTGGCAGCACTTGTATCTCCTTCTGCTCCTGCATAAATAATCATATCGATGCTTCGCAAAGCCTTGAATACTTCTTTATCGTCCAAGGCTGAAGCGATTTCGCTTGAAGTCCATTCTTGGATAGGTTGTGCTCGAAGGTGCTCTAGGTATCCTTTCCAAAGCCCAACTACCTCATCAGCAAGAGCTTGATTGGGGTTTTGCTGTAGAGAGTCGGATAGTTTTTTCCATTTTCTTTCAAACTGTATCCAGCGAAGCTTTTCTCTATTCTTTCTGAAAAGGCGCTTGATCCGTTCGGCAAAAACAAAGAAGAGAATGCCGACAAAGAGAAGAATTCCCCCAATAATGGTACTAAAAACAAACCAGTTGAAGGGTTTGTCTAAAGTCTGGTAGACGTTATTTTCCTTGAATTGCAATTGCTCGGGTATTGAATCCAAATTGAGCTTCAATTTGAGTTCTGCATCTGTCGTGTAATGTGTGATGCTATCGTATCGATTGAGTTCAAATACAGGCAAAGCCAAATAGGAAGAGGGCTCCAGTGAAAAATTGGAAAGAAAATACACAGCACTATCTTGGGTAATGCCTTCTGCAGTAGCTGAAACAAATGTTTTTTTCTCCAAAAAGACAAAAGGAGAGAAGTCATAGGTGGAGTCTGGGAATAGGAGTTGAGCGGCTTGGGGATAGCTTGCCTTGAGCACATAGCCAACTCGCTCCCCCAATTGGGCTGAATCCTTGGTGAAATAGCCCTTCACCTGCACTTGTTGTGCAGAAATGGGAATCGAAACAGCTAGCAGAAAAAGAAAAAGAATGATTCTACCCACGTTTCATTCGTT
>JAXISU010000516.1:0-1701 GCA_034680425.1 Cyclobacterium sp. | reverse complement strand
GGCCCTTCTGGCTTTACTACCTCAAAAGCCTCGTGCAGGGGAAATTTGTGGTGGATAAGTACCTCCTTGTCTATGCGATTCCAGCGCTTATTGCAGGGATCAATACCCTCCCTTTTTACAGCTATCCCTTTGCCGAGAAGGTGGCTGAAAGTGCCGCCATTCAAGGAAATTACTATTTAGATGGTCCCATTAGCTTTTCAACCGTCTTCTTTCCTTTAAAATACCAAGGGCCGAGTGGTGGCCTTTTTAATTTGATTTTTATCCTGATTTCCTTTGCCTATCTAATCCGGATCAAGAGAAACAGCACAAATTACCTCAAGAAAAAGCTTTCTGTTTTGATTAACCGCATTTTGGTGGTCATTCCCATACTTCTCGTCTCCAATTTGATAATCATAGGCTATGCGCTGTTTAATTCTCCTAAAAAAGGAGAGTTGATCTTTCGGCAGGTCGCTTTCGAGGACAATGGAGCTTTTTTTTTCATGCCCTTGCTGCTTCCGTTGAGCTTCTTTTTGATTCCAAACTGGTTGTACACGGACCTAGAGGGGGTACATGCCAAGGATAAAATTCGAGCCTACCTGCAAGGACTATGGCAACGCGAAGCAGTCCCTACCGCAGCAGCTCCAGCTGAAAAGTCAGCGGATTTGGTGCGCATCATCGCCTATATCGAGATGGAGAAGCCCTATGTACAGGTCGACTTCTCCCTACATGACCTCTCTCTGGCAGTCAATCTTCCCCATATCCGGGTCACCAACTTCTTCAATAAGGAACTAAATACCTCCTTCCCTGCGTACCGAAATAAACTCCGTCTGGCCCATGCCATCTCCCTGCTCCGGGCAGGCGCTCACCTAAACACCTCCATCGAGGGCATCGCCGAGCGCTCCGGATTCAAGAGCAAGTCTATCTTCTACGCCGCCTTTAAGGAGGAGTACCACATGACGCCTACGGAGTGGATGAAGAAGAATTTGTAGAGGGAGGTATTAAAAAACCCAATGGATGATGTCCATTGGGCTTGGTGATTTTTATGTGAATCCTTGGTTTTTTAGAAACCAAAGCGGGATTTAACCGCGTCAAAATTGGTGTTTATCTCGGCTAAGGACAAGGCTCTATTGTACATATTTACAATGGCATAGTCGCCATAAACTCCATCACTCATATCCCAGCGATGGGCAATGTAGTAGCCAGTAGAGGATGCCCTCAAATTTATATTGGTAGTTCTTGTCCCTAATAGCACTCCATTTCGATAAAGTGACAAGACAGAGCCGTTGTAGGTGATCAAAATTTGCACCCAATTATTTAAATCCGAGCCATAATTAGTAGTTGGTTCGAAGGTCGACCAACCCCCCATTGCTGCTGTATATCTGTAACTATTATTTGCAGCACCTGACCAAGCTCTTGAATTAAAAGCCATAGCCATATTTACCGTCCCCCCAGAAACCTTTTCGGAAAAAAGGCAAGGTGCATAATTTGTATTTCCTATTACGGTAGGATCATAATCACCCTTAGTTCCAGCAGATTTGACCCAAACTTCTACCGTATAGGCAGTTAAATTAGAAAATCCAGTTGACGAAACAGCAAAACCTCCTGTGCTTGGAAATCTGATTACCCCTCCGTCAGTACTTGCAAAAGAACCACTCGCTATTGAAAAACTGGGCACAGCATTCCCGGTCACTAAATTTGTCCAGGTGGAGCCTGTTCTTGGGT
>JAXISU010000515.1:0-1708 GCA_034680425.1 Cyclobacterium sp. | reverse complement strand
ATGGAGCTAAAAATACCCTTTTTTCAACTCCGAAAACAAGCAATATCCCTGTTGATACTAGCCGATCGCTTGGGGATTTAGTCAAGACTACCTAGGTTTACCGCATGGAAATAGGAATAGATAGCTTTGCTGCCTTTGTAACGGATGCTCAAGGCAATCCAGTAGGTACCGCTCAGGATGCCTTACGCGAATTGCTGGATCGCATTCAGCTGGCTGATGAAAAGGGACTGGATGTATTTGCCATCGGCGAGCACCATCGAAAGGAATTTTTGGATTCCGCCACCTCGGTGATTTTGGCAGCTGCTGCATCTCGAACTACCCGGATTCGATTGAGTAGTGCCGTTACGGTGCTGAGTGCGGCAGACCCGGTGCGCGTATTCCAACAGTTTGCTACTCTCGACCTAATTTCCCAAGGCCGTGCCGAATTGGTAGTGGGCCGTGGTTCTTTTACGGAAGCATTCCCACTTTTTGGTTTGAATTTTCAAGATTACGATGCCTTGTTTGCAGAAAAACTAGATCTCCTCTTGCAGCTCAATGAGCAAGAGGTAGTGACTTGGAGGGGACGTTTTCGCCCCGCCTTGCAAGCGCAAGCCATCTACCCGAGACCGATGCAAAAGCAGCTTCCCATCTGGTTGGGTGTGGGAGGTACTCCTGCCTCCTTTGTTCGGGCGGGTTCCCTAGGACTTCCGCTGATGGTGGCGGTGATTGGTGGGGAGACGCACCGTTTCCGTCCCTTGATTGATTTGTATCGGGAAGCCGGAGACAAAGCCGGCTTTGCACAAGAAGACTTAAAGGTGGGATTGCATTCCCTGGGCTATGTAGCACAAACGCACGAAGAAGCCGTGGAAAACTACTATCCAGGCTATGCCGAAACCTTCACCCGTATCGGCAAGGAGCGGGGTTGGCCTCCTGTCACCCGTGGGCATTTTGAAGCCCAAAATGCTCCTCGAGGCGCATACTTGGTAGGAAGTGCAGAAGAGGTAGCGGAAAAAATCCTCCGACACAGTGCTTCCTTGGGAGGGATAGATCGCTTTACTTTTCAGTTGGACAATGCCGGGCTGAGTCATCAGCAGTTGAGCGAGACCATCGCCTTAATTGGTGAAGAGGTCATTCCTCAGGTACGAAAAGGGTAGCCGAATTGACCCTAAAGTAGCAGACAATAGATCCCTAATTTTCTTTGAGTATTCATCTGATCTTTTCCCGATGTTCAACAGTTCGGAGTACCCCAAACCCTTAGACGAATCTCGATTCAATTCCTGGTTGGAACAGGGTCGTGCCAGCAAGATTGCCTATGCCTACCTGCTGATTATCTGGGATGAGTTGGAACAGGAATACCATCCCATTTATGTAGAAGACCGAACAGGCATCCAGGGATACGAAAAATACGGGTATTCTCCCTCTCAAGAGCTTTTGGTAGCTGCCTACGATTTGTACTCTGAATCGAGGGTAGGGTAGGTTTTTTTGATACTTAATTTTAACAATCAAATTTTTTCGAATTCTTTCTACTACCAAGATCAAAACAACGCATTTAATGTTTTGAGTGGCAGATTACTTATTCTATAAATTTTCTAAATTAAGCGTTCTAAATCAACCATAACTTCAGGTTGAAACAAAGATTTTATTTGAGATGCAGACTATATTAATAGGGCGTTTGGAAGAGTGTGATTACATAATTTACGATCCATTAAATCGTGTATCACGAAAGCAT
>JAXISU010000514.1:0-1713 GCA_034680425.1 Cyclobacterium sp. | reverse complement strand
CAAGTCCAACAACTTGCGCGTAGCCACCTGCGAATCGTGCTCGGAACCGGTCGTGATGGAATCGGGACCAAAGACCAATTGCTCTGCTTTTTTGCCCGCCAAGCGAATGGCCACATCCCGGAGAATGGAATCGTAGGATGCAAAATCTGTCAGCCGCTCCCCTTCTACAAACCCTAAGGTATAGGCATCCGAAGAAGTGATACTCACCTTCTTGGGCAACTTGCCCTGAAGCAGGGTGTATACCAAAGCATGACCTGCTTCGTGCACCGCTGTGATGGCCATGGTCTGGGGATTTCTCTTTTTTCGCTTCGCCTCCCGCACAGGCAAGTGAAGTGCTTTTTGGGAGAGAATTTTCTCCCCTTCCCGTAGCACCAAGTGATCTCCCTGCATGTCAACTGTCAAGGCTTTCTGCTGCGGGAAACCCGCGGCCTGCATCAAGGTGACCAAGGAAGACTCCACCAAAAGCCGGATGCTAGAGCGCAAAGGGCGAAATCCCTGCGCAGCAGTAACCCCTTCCTCGAAGAGCATGTCCTGCACCCCAGAGGTAAAGGTCAAGTGGCCGGGAAAGATAGGCTGGAAGCGCAGCGCCACATCCCACAATTCCTTGCTGATAAATTCCCGAAAAAAGGTGGAATTGAAGGCGGGATAGATCAGGTGTACATTGCCTAGACGGGAGATCTCCTCCATGCGGAAGCGCTCCTTCAAGGCTTCTTTGATTGCACTGAAGGTGATCTTTTGACTTTCCTGGTGAAGCGTGTCTGGGTTTTGGTCTGCCGACACCTCGCGACTCATGGAGTAGGCCTCATCCAAGTTGCCAATCACCAGGATCAAGGACTTGGAGAGGTTGATCTCTTTGGTAGAACAGAAGCTTCGCTCCACCTTGCGGATAAAGTCGAGTAATTCGGGACCATTGAGTTGGTGGAAGTACCGTTTGAGTTCGGTTTTGTACTTGAATTCGGATTTGACAAACTCAAATAGCAGATTCACATTCCGGTCTGATAGCGCGTTGATGGATTCGTCTTGCTTGCTTTGCGTGTATTTGTCAAAAATATTAGTAAAGTAGTCCGCCTCCGCTACCACTTTTCCATTTTCGATCAGCACCCCTTCATTCAAGCAGCGCTCGAGGCCGTTGATCAACTCTTCCAGATCGTGTCGGTCTCCCCAGTTGTTGGTATAGAGAAATTTTCCGTCGTCGAGCAGCTGCCAGATCATGCGATCTAGGGGTTCGTCCAACTCTTTTCCCCCCGGACCGAGGGTTTTGGCATGCTGAAACTCATCGAAGACAATCACGCCTGGGTTGCCATCCATGGCGCGCATGTCTTGCATGGAGTTGAGAATTTCTTTAAAGTAGCCTTTTGACCCGAGATTAAACCAAAGCACCTGCTCCTCCTCGTTCCAGAGCTGTAGAAATCGGCGAACCAAGGAAGTCTTTCCCACACCGGTAAGTCCCCAGAGGTTGACTACCAGGGGGCGATCTTGGCTGTCCTGTAAGATGCACCAGGGGGTGATGGCATCGATGAATTGGTCGATGATTTCTTCCAATCCGATAAACTCTGTTTTGAGGGTCTGGCGGATCTGGTCTAGCTGGGAGGAGATGCGGGTATAGGGAGTCATAGTAGGTGTAAAATAGGAATGCAAACCTAAAAAATTGCCGGGTATGCCGAGTTCTTTTTGCAAGCTTGTAATCTCCAACGAAGCCGAGTGGTTCCTAGT
>JAXISU010000513.1:0-1718 GCA_034680425.1 Cyclobacterium sp. | reverse complement strand
TTAACAGTAGGAGTTAGGTACCGCTGCTTACTCAAGTGGGTAAAATCCCGCCGCATGCTCCCTGACCCCAAAGAAATACGGTAGCCTGCATGTAAAGAAAGTTTGCTGGGCAAAGGACTCAATCCATCCACAAAAGACTGATTGGGTTCATTCAAATGATGTGCAGAAAATCCGATCCATGCATTTTCAGTAAATAACAAGCCTCCAGCAGACAGCGAAAAAATACTAACCGGATCTCCTAAGCCCGGAATATCTGCTCCTGGCAACAAGGGTCCCGTGGGATTCGTCGGATCAATTTGATTTGCAAAAACCAGGTTTTCATAAAAACCGATTTCTCTTCGGATGTAGCTTGCCTGAAATCCAGGTCTAAAGTACAAGTTGTCCGCCAGCCGCAATTCGTAGGAATACATCGCAGAAATGGACGTGGAACGCAATTTTGACGCTCCCTCCGTATCTTGCATAACATGCACCCCTATCCCTGAATTGTATTCCGGCAAATAGGTGTCGTAATAGGCAGAGAAGGTGGTAAATTGCGCATCCAAGGAAGGCCACTGATTTCGGTAGTTGAATCCTACGCGCCCCATCAGCTCGGCGCCAGCCATAGCTGGATTCAGATAAAGGGGTGCTGCATAGTATTGGCTATACTGAGGATCTTGGGCAAAGGCCGGCGAAATGGAAGCCATGCCCAGTACCAGAAAAAAAACCCACGTCAGCAGAGACCGTAACACGAAATTGTTCGTTTATTTGAATACGCACTAGCCTTCTAAACGAACCCAGGAATTGGTTGTTGTAGAAGTAGCGCTAAAAATATGAAAAGCAAGTCGAATACCATACGATTCACACGACTATTTGCAGGCCTCCTCCTGCTCTTAGGAAGTGCTTGGTATGGATCGGCTTTGGGGCAAGGATACAATGAAAACGAGTGGATTTTTGGAAATTGCCCTACCGGAGGCCATACCTACCTCTCTTTTGGAAAGGGTCAAACTGCCACCGTACAAACGCTACCCTCCACTGTACTCAGTGGTGCTTACAACAATGCCATTGCCATTGATCCCATCACGGGCCAACCCTTATTCTACACCAATGGGGAACTCGTGTACGATTACTCGGGGAGTCCGATTGAAGGTTCAGCCCCAGGATTGAATGGAAATTTTCAAGGCCGACAAACGGTAGCCACCGGGTTTTTGGATTACAATCCATCAGGCAACAAACTTTTTTACATTTTTTACCTCTCCCTGGCGGGACAGCTGCAGTATGCACTGGTGGACATGAATGCCCCAGGCCAGGCTACAGGCAACCAGCCCCCTCTGGGAAAAATCACGAGTAAAAATCAAGTCATTGGTCCCGCTCAAGGATCGGTCTTGGTCGTCAAATCTCCGAGTTCCCCCTCCTTCTTGCTCAGCTTTGCGGGAGGAAATCTCCAAGCCAGACGGTTGGAAACCACTGCGGGTTCCTTTACGCTTACGGACACACAAGGTATTCCGATTGAGCCCAAGGCCATGGTCTTTGATGAGCCTTCAGGGCAATTGCTGCTGCTTCCCAAAAATCCAGGTGAAGATATTTTCTTGGTTCCATTTGATACAGCTACGGGATCCTTCGGAAGTCCCCAAGCCCTAAGCAACTCCGGTGGAGCTGGAGCGATTTCTGGCGCCACATTTTCCCCAGACGGGGCCTTTATCTATTTTTCTCGAGGAAATAAGCTCTTGCGAATTCCTACG
>JAXISU010000512.1:0-1720 GCA_034680425.1 Cyclobacterium sp. | reverse complement strand
TATGGATTTAATAACATACAGAACAGCTGGAAGGCATCCAAACTCTACCTTGACGATAGGGGGCAAGAGAAGTATAAATTGGGGTTTGAAGGTTGGATTACCCTACCTTTTGCAAAGCAGCTGTTTGAAAAGTTGGGAAAGAATGAATCTGAGCTATTGCAAAATGCGAGAAAACCTGATTTTCAAGGGTTTTCAACTGGGATGAGTCTTAGTACCAGTCTTACTGTGGAGCCTACCTACAATGTGACCAAAAACGTTATTGCCAAAATCACAGGAAAAACCGCACCCGAAGAAGTGATTATCTACACGGCTCACTGGGATCATATTGGCTTAGGCAAGCCTGATGAAACGGGTGATAGCATCTACAATGGAGCACTGGATAACGCCTCTGGGACAGCTGCCCTGTTGGCTTTGGCGAAAGCATTCAAGACAGACGAGCAACCCGATCGAACGGTGGTATTTTTGTCTGTGACTGCAGAGGAACAAGGATTATGGGGCTCGGCTTATTATGCGAAGCAGCCGATCTATCCTAAGGAAAAGACGGTAGCCAACATCAACATGGACGGTGTCAATCCTTATGGAAAGATGAAAGATGTTTCCGTAATTGGAGTTGGGCAATCCGAAATGGAGGATTTATTGGACGAGGAACTCAAAAAATTGGGACGTTATGCTGCCCCTGAACCCAATCCTTTAGTGGGCTATTACTTTCGATCTGACCATTTCAATTTTGCCAAAATAGGAATTCCAGCCTTGTATATTGGAACTGGAATCGACCATGTGGAGAAAGGCAAGGAGTATGGAAAGCAGCTTCAGGAGGATTATGTGGCCCAGTACTACCACAAACCAGCGGATGCCTACGATCCAAAGCGGTGGAATCTGGATGGTGCAGTGGACGATGTGCAGTTGCTGTATCAGGTAGGTCGTAATCTTGCCAATTCTACCCGCTGGCCGGGATGGAAGGAAGGTTCCGAATTCAAGGCCATCCGAGACAGCTACTTTAAAAAGTAAGGTCTTCCAGCTTCAATCTACTTTGATTCCATAGGACTCAAGAAGGCCAGGCAAGCCTGCGAGATCAAATCGTGCCCCTTTGAGGACGTTGAGTTCGGGAGCAATTCGGTAGTGAATGGCTTCCCGAAAGTCCGCTTTTTCGAGGTTGGTCTGATCGAATACTGCTCCGAGGAGGTCAGAACCCTGAAAACTTGCTTCGCTCAGGTTGGCCTGGGAAAAGTCTACCTCCCGCAGTCGACACTGCAGAAACTTTGATTTTTTGAGTGGGAGTTTGTAAAAATTACAGTAGTCGAGGACGCAGTTTTCTAGTTGGAGCTCCAGTAGGAAGGGATTTGCAGAAGCGAAGGCGATACCTAGCATTTTGCAGCGCAGGAATCGGACATTCTGAAAATTCACCTTGACTACCTTGATGTTGCTTAGGTCACAGTCTTCAAAATGGCAATTTTCAAAACTCGCCTGTTGAAAGGAGGCGGTAGCAAAGTTGCAGTTGGAAAAGGTACAGCCATCGTATTCTCCTGTAAGAACATCCGAGGGGCTGAGGTTTTGAAAATGCTGGTCGCTAAAATAGGACATCTGCTAGGCTGATTTCGGGTTTTTGGTCGAATTTAGAGGGCTATCTGGTACAAACTGCAGCGTTGGATGCTGGGGGAATTCTGAAGGTCTGGATGGTCAAACTCTTTCCAGTATTCCATTCCTATTTTTTTCATGACTT
>JAXISU010000511.1:0-1727 GCA_034680425.1 Cyclobacterium sp. | reverse complement strand
GCAGTAGGCATGGCTTCTCTAAATTGGGCTACGAGCTGCTGCCGCACCTGCCTGATTTTCAGATCTACCGCATCCAAGGAACCAATCGATTGCCCCTGTAAAATGGCTTGCAAGAGTACTTTACTTCGAGCAATGGCCGTATACTTATTCAGAAACTCCAATTCCAATTCTTCCATGGATTCCTGGTACTCCTTCACACGCGTAAATCGCTCAATTTTAACCAAATGCCGAAGCAAGATCTTCATGCCCTCGAGCAAAAGCTCCAAGTAATAGGATGAGCCTTTTTCCAAACGATCCAGCAATTTCTCCACTTCTTTCTGCTGAATTAAATACTGCAATTGCTGCCGAAACTTCCGGGTATTTTCCCGCTCTGCTTCTAGAAGTCGATACACCGCAGGCAAATCCTCCCGCAATTCTTGCTCCTCAAACTCCATAGAAGACGCTTGCTCATTCTGAAATTGAATCAAGGCCCCAATCACGCTTTCAAACTCAAAGGTGCGCTCCACCAATTGAAAGAGGTAGTTTTCTTGATGCACACTCAGTAAAGTGGACAAATCTTGTTGAGTTGACTTTTCCTGGGTAAAGCCCACCACCTTGGCATCTGAAAAAATCACCTCCGTTTGGATACGGGTTCGTAAAATCAGCCCTTCCAAACTCCGAAGTCTACTCAAGGCCACATACACCTGCCCTGGCGCAAAGGCCTGCCCCACATCCACAATGGCTTTGTCAAAGGTAAGCCCCTGGCTTTTGTGTACCGTCACCGCCCAGGCCAGTTTGATCGGATACTGGGAAAATGTACCAATGACATCCTCCTCCAACTCCTTAGTTTCCGCGTTGAGCTGGTACCGTTTATTTTCCCAATCCTCCTTTCTGAGCACATACTCCTCCTGCTGATCATCCATGCGCACTTTTACCTCATCCGCAGCCAGTTGAATCACCGTAGCCAGCTTGCCATTGAAGTAATTGGCATTGCCCGAGGAATCGTTTTTGATAAACATCACCCGCGCACCGACCTTCAGCTCCAAGATGGGAGGCAAAGGAAACATGCTTTCGGGAAATTCTCGGTCCAGATCCGCATCGTAAAAAAACGAGGGGCTTTCCAAACTTCTGAGTTCGCGCAAATTCAGTTCGTCCGCCTTGTAATTGTGCGTAGTCAAGGTGATGCAAGGCATCATGTCCTGAATTTCATCCAAGGTCTTAAACTGCTGATTCAGTCGCCTCACATCTTCTGGAGTGGATTTATTGTCACGCAGATTATTCAGGATGCGAATAAAGGTATCGTCCTGCTGCCGAAAGATCTTGTCCAACTCCAAATACACCATTCCCGACTGCTGCAGAGCTTTTGCTTCAAAGAAATGTATGGAGTTGTAAAATCGGCTCAAGACAGTCCATTCCTCGTCCTTGACGATGGGTGGCAACTGGTACAAATCCCCAATCAATAGCACCTGAACTCCCCCAAAGGGAACCTGATAATTTCGCTTCACATGGCGCATCCGGTAGTCAATCGCATCCAGCATATCGGCGCGGAGCATACTAACTTCGTCAATCACCAACAAGTCAATCGCTTTGAGAACTTTTCTCCTGAGTTGGTTGAGTGGATGCCTGCGTGCAAGGGTTTGCTGGGTGAAAAACCCTTGTCGATCCGTGAAATTTCCCTCCGGCTCACGCGTGGGCAAACAGGATCCAACTGGAAACAGAAATTGGGAGTGCACAGTCACCCCCTTTGC
>JAXISU010000510.1:0-1728 GCA_034680425.1 Cyclobacterium sp. | reverse complement strand
TTGCTTTGGTAGATTCTCTCATCCAGCTGGAAAATGAAAGCCCTTCCCTTTCCCAAATCCGCGTGATACTTGGATATAATACTCAAGTATTAGCGCGCCAAGCACCGCCTTCTAAAGATCTCCATCCCTATATGTCCTGGTACCTGCCTTTTCGTACTTGGATTCATGAATTACCCTATTTGCCGAGTGTAAAACCCAGCGAAGTCCCAGCAGCATTGACCAGTGCCCAAGCTTTACATCCCGCAGATCCTCGGCTTTTCACCAGTGGTTTGCTCGCAGAGGCATTAGAACGATATTTGTGGTTAGCCAAAATAAATACATCCAGCCCTGCTCAAGCGCAGGCCAGCATGACCCTCGCTATCGACACCCTCCTGGCACGCAGCGTAAATCATCCCACGCTGTACCAAGAACTTACCCAGTTTCTTTTCCAAACCTTTGAAAAGAATTTTTGGAACGAAGCTTCGGAGTATTTGGCTAATCAGGCACTCAGCCAAGGCGCCTGCCAACTCCCAGACCGATTAACCTTTCGCCTTGAATCCTACCGGAAAATGAAAGTAGGATTGCAAGCCCCTGATATCCATTTTCAAGGAAATCTGTGGCGAGCTGGAGAAATAAGCCATGGCCCTACGCGATTATCTGAGGTAGAAAAGCGGTATAAATTGTTGGTTTTTGGGGCGAGTTGGTGCCAGATGTGCCAAAAAGAAATGAACAGCATCTCCTCTCGATATGAAGATTGGCGCACGAAAGGCATCGAAGTTCTCTTTATTTCCTTAGACACTAACCCCAAAGCCTTCCTGACCTTTACCAAAGATTTACCCTTTTTGAGCGTTTGTGATTACAAGCAAACCCAAGGAAAAGCAGCTCAAGACTATTTTATTTCTAGTTCGCCTACCTTATTTCTATTAAACCAACAAAATACAATTTTGGACCGACCAATCTCTGCTCTCCAAGTAGACAAATGGCTTCAGTCTCATTCATTTTAATCCTAGCCACCATGAAAACAAGTTTTAAAGCATTATTCAATCCCCCTCCAATGTCTAAATTTTCTCACATTTCTCCGGGAGATTTAGAACATTATGTAGGACAACTTAACCCCAAGCAAACGCGTATTTTAAACCACGGAGAATTTATTCAGTTACAATGGAAGGATCGCTATACTTTCTACCAGGTGCGATTTGGTCTTGATGGAAAGTTCATAAAGATTGATCGTCAAGTTTGGTATGAATATCCCTTTCCATTTTTTATCCGTCGAGTCATGATGGAAATTAATTTCGGGTAGTATGACATGATAGGGATTGTCTAATAGACATTAAACGATTGCCAAAAAGCAGTTAAGTCTTCGCTTTTTGGGACGATATTTCGTCAAAAAATAACCACTAATAAGTATAAAAGAGATGAAAAAACGACTTTTCATTGGAATGGTTTTTGCCATGATTTTCATGGATGGCTTTAGCCAGGCAGTAGGCACACCATTTTTTCCGTTTTCGCTTCCAAAAGGCTTGGTGATGAGTAAAACAGGTCGGATTTGGATGGATAAAAATTTAGGGGCTAAACGAGTAGCAACAAGCCCGAGGGATTCCCTTGCTGTTGGTTTTTATTACCAATGGGGAAGGGGAAGTGATGGGCATCAGGAATTTTTGTCTGCACCATTTTATAGAAGCGGAATTTATTATGCTGCAAACAATGGGTATCCACATTTAGATGGAAATTATATTATTGATATGGGGA
>JAXISU010000509.1:0-1734 GCA_034680425.1 Cyclobacterium sp. | reverse complement strand
GCAGACGACTGTAAATTGACAATTTTTCGGTAAGAGCAGGTTTGTACTCGTACAGTCCAAAAAACTTTAAATTCTGATCGCTACTCAATTGATAGGAAAGTACGCTTATGGCTAGAATCTCTTTAGAAGCTTTGCTATGCGATACTCCAAGGGAGGTCCCAAATCCCGCCACTGAATTGGCTTCTCCTCCTGCTACAAGTGAAAGTCCAGATTTCCCTAATGCATAGTTTATTTGAAAGGGGATGACTATAGCATCACCCAACTGTTTCTTTTTCCCGTAATTTTCTGAGAAGGCTGCAATTGCCAATACGCTAAACTTGCTTTGTGCGGTGAAATTTCGTTTGACCACCATCTGGAAATCCAAGCGATCATTTCCAAACATCAACTCCATAGGAAGGGGAGGAGTTGGGGCTTGAGCTTGGACGAAGGTGGAAATGGAGAAAAAGGAAATGAAAAAAAAGACTGCGAGAGAGCAAGATAAACTAGTACTTTTCATAGGTTTGAACTTAAGGGAAATCGAAATAATTCATTTTTTACTCTTCCTTTGACTAGATTTCAAAAGGAAGGTTTAGGCTTGAGGTTCTCAATAATACTTTTTTGGTAAGTTTTTTTAGAGAAAAACTTTAAAACAAGAATATAGCTTATCAAACTAGAGAAAATTCCTAGCAATGCACCAGCCCAGATATCCATCAGGAAGTGTTGCATTAAATACACTCTGCTCAACCCAACAATAAAGGCAATTCCCATCACTAGATAATGTAGTTTGTATTTTTTGGGCAACACCAAAAATATAAATGAGGCAAGCATAAAAGCAGTGGTGGTGTGGCCAGAAGGAAAGCTTCCCCATTGGTGTAGTTCAATACCGGGTACTTCGTAAAATGAAATATCCTTTAAGTATTCTGCTGGCCTTGGCATTCCACCAAAGACCCATTTTTTACCAATATGGACCAGGATCAGGTGGATTAAGGAAGACAAAGCAAAAAGGATCAAATAGCAGTACTTGTGAAAAATAAGCAGGAGGAGTGGAATTACTAAAACTAACCCATCTCCTAGGTGGGTGATGTTTGCAAAAAATGCATCCCAAATTGGATGATGGAGTTGATTTATTTTTAGTTCAATTGCGCCTTTCTCGTAAAATGGAAAGAGCACTAAGCCAATTAAGAAAATAACTAAAAAGTAGGTTCCAAGAACTGAAGCCTTAATCTTTTTCTTAACTGCCATAAAACAAAAGTAGGGGGCTGATGTGTCAAACTTATTACCGAAAAGTTAGTAATAAATTATGTTTATCAGATGGATAAAAATCAGTTGCTGAAATTCGATTGGCTTCAATCCAACTCTCTAAGGTCCACAGGCACCACGCGCGAGACACCTGCTTCAATCATGGTGATACCATAAATGATATCCGTGCTTGCCATGGTTCGCTTGTTGTGCGTCACGATGATAAACTGGCTTTCTGCACTAAACTTCTGGATGATTTGATTGAATTTATCAATGTTGGCATCGTCAAGCGGTGCATCCACTTCGTCAAAAATACAGAAAGGTGCAGGCTTCAATAGGTAGATAGAGAATAGCAAGGAGGTTGCCGTTAAGGTTTTTTCTCCTCCACTCAACTGATTGATGGTCAATGGACGCTTGCCTTTTGGCTTGGCCATAATTTCGATGGCTGACTCCAATGGATTTTCTGGATCGACAAGTGTGAGATCGCAATCGTCCTGCTCTGTGAAAAGGGAACGG
>JAXISU010000508.1:0-1744 GCA_034680425.1 Cyclobacterium sp. | reverse complement strand
TGGGTTTGACCGAAGAGCCAACCGCAAGCAAACCTATGTAGTCTATGCAAATGGGGCGGTAAAACGAACAAAAGGATTCTTTGGTGTTCGAAGCTACCCAGTCGTGGAGCCTGGAGCTGAAGTGATTATTCCAAGTAAAGGACCTAAGATCCCAATTCGTCTAGGAGAATTGGTAGGTGTCACCACTGGACTGGCCACCTTGGCATTGGTTCTTTCTCAAATCAACCAACAGTAATCCAAATGAGCGGAAACTCACATTTTTCAGCCTCCCAATTCACCTTGAAAGAGGTGGTACAAAACTTGATCAATTGGGTTAAATTTTTCAGCTCCAAGTGGAAAGTTCTCTTCCTATTCTTCGTTCTAGGGGCTGGAATGGGCGCTGGATATTCTAAACTAAAAGACCCTGTATTTCATGCTGAAACTTCTTTCGTTTTGGAGGAGGAAGGAATGGGAGGAATTGGTCAAATGTCAGGGATTGCAAGCCTTCTCGGTGTTAATTTGGGAGGTATAGGAGGCACGAATGGTCTTTTTCAAGGGGATAACATCATGGAGCTGTACCGCTCGGACCGAATGCTAGAAGAAACGCTCTTGAGTCCCTTTGACAAAGAGAGTTTATTGATCGATCGTTTTATTGAATTCGAAGAGCTGGAAACTAAATGGGCCTCCAGAATCGATTTAGCTACGCTAACTTTTTCTTCTTCCAAGGAGAACCATGGGGTCAAGCAGGACTCAGTAATCAAGGAAATCGCCAAGATCATCCGAGAAAAACAACTGGCAGTAGTCAAGCCGGATCGGAAATTGAGTATTATTCAGGTGACTGTTTCTTCTAAAGATGAAGGGTATGCGAAGCTTTTCAACGAAACGCTGGTAAGCAAGGTGAATACCTTTTACTTGGAGACTAAAACCAAAAAAACAGGGGAAAACCTCCGTATTTTACAAACTCAGGCAGACTCGGTTCGGGCAATTCTAGATGCAAGTCTTGGCACCTTGGCTGCCGAACAAGATCGAATTCCCAATGCCAACCCATTACTGAGTGCTGCCACCGTTAATGGGCGCCGCAAACAAGTTGATGTTCAAACTAGTGCTGCTGTTTTTGAAGAAATTGTGAAAAATCTGGAGATGGCTAAAATCAACCACCGCATCAACACTCCATTAATTCAATTGATTGATTCTCCCAAGCTGCCCTTAAAAAGATCTGAAATTCGGTTGGGGAAGGGGATGGTTTATGGAGCCATGATCTTCGGTTTCTTAGCACTTAGCTTTCTATATCTAAGAAGAATCTACCAAAAGCATTTGCAGGAAGTCTAAACCAAAGCTTCCATGTTTGAAAAAATCAATCTGTTGATCCCTTTTGGGAATTTTGTCCGGAATAAGTCTCTCCAGAACTTTCTTTTTCTGGCGTTGATTCAATCCTCAACGATCTTGATTTCCCTCATTTCCATGCCCCTCCTGATTCAAAGTATCGGGGCGGAACAATTTGGTTGGGTTAACCTATCCTTTTCCGTAATTATTGTATTCAATATTTTGGTAGGCTTTGGGTTCAACTTGAATGCTCCTCGAGAAGTGGCCCTCAATCAATCCAACAAGGAAGCGCTTTCGCAGTTGGTTTCCAATGTGTTTTCAGCCAAAATTCTCCTTGCCGTTTTTTCCACAGTCCTCATCCTGATCGGAGCCTACGGACTGAATCTCTTCCAAGGATACCAAACCATTTTAGTATTATCCGTATTTCTGCTCTTTTCAGAAG
>JAXISU010000507.1:0-1761 GCA_034680425.1 Cyclobacterium sp. | reverse complement strand
ATTTTACCTCCTCAAGGGGTTTTGGCGCTGAGTGCTGATTCGGATCGATTGCGTATCGCTTACCCACAGTCTGCTGCAGGGGATTTTAAGCAGGTGACAGGTCTTCCGAGTTTGCCAATAAGTGGAGGCGCTTTGCTACTTATTTCACCATCAGGTCAGGCGGTTGAATCCCTTTCCTATCGGCAAGATTGGCACCATCCTTTGCTAAGGACCAGCAAGGGAGTTTCTTTAGAACGGATTGCTCCGTTGATCACAGTGACTGACCGGGGGAATTGGCATTCGGCGTCAAGCGCGTCTGATTATGGTACTCCAGGGAGAAAGAATTCCGTTGTAGTGGATAACGTTGGAGATGAGCAACTTCTACTAGTAGACCCCCAGGTTTTTGATCCAGAGGGAAGCAGGGGGCCTAATTTTGTAACCGTACAGTACTCCTTGGAGCAGGCAGGTTGGGTAGGGAGTTTTACCATCTATTCGGCAGCAGGAAGAGAATTGGCAGTCCTTGGACAGCAGCAAATCCTAGGAACTTCAGGTCTATATTCCTGGTCAGGGACCGATACGACAGGAAGAAAGGTGCGTCCAGGATATTATGTGTTGGTGGCGCAATTATTTGATTTGAATGGCAAGATTAAAGTGATCAAAAAGACTTTTGTTGTGGCTTCTCAACTGTAAGTAGGCTTAGGGGCAAGGTAAAAATACAAGGGTTTGAAACCCATTGATAATACCCATTATGTTTTGGTTTTCTAAAAGACTGCTGTATTTTAGGGGATAATTTTTTAAGACAGTCTCACTTGTGAACCCCTAATCAGAAATTGTATGAGTAAGGAAGAAAAAACCGCGTATTCTAAAGATGAGCTCAAGGAATTTGAAGAGATCATTCTTCAGAAATTGGCTTTGGCAAAAGAAGAGCTTCATTCGCTAAAAGAGACCATGAGTAAAAAGAACGACAGTGGGACGGATCATACCTCTTCCACATCTAAGCTTTTGGAAGATGGAGCGGATACCTTAGAGCGAGAAAGTTTAAATCAATTAGCGGCAAGACAGCAAAAGTTTGTCATCAATTTGGAGAATGCCTTGATTCGAATTAAAAATGGTACCTATGGGGTTTGTGTGGACACGGGCAAGTTGATTTCTAAGGAGCGCTTGATGGCTGTGCCGCATACCATGCATTCCATTGAGGCCAAGTTGGCGAAGAAGTAAGCGTGGATTTTCTCCATCGACATATTGAAGCGTTGATTTTTTGTGCCCCTGAACCTGTGGGGGTGGTTGAAATTGTGTCTTGCTTGAGTGAAATGTTCGGCACAGAAGTACCTTCTAAGGATGTGGAGGCTGCTTTGTCAGAGCTTAGTCTAAGGTATGAAGGAGAAGAATTCTCTTTTGCATTGGAAAAGTTGGGGGGCGGGTATCAATTTTTGACTAAGCCTGCTTATCAGCCTAGCATTCAAATTTTATTACGTCAACATTCTCAAAAAAGGCTTTCTACAGCTCAGCTGGAGACTTTATCCATTATTGCGTACAAGCAGCCGGTTACCAAAGGAGAGGTGGAACAGATTCGTGGGGTTGCCTGTGATTATTCACTCCAAAAGTTATTGGAAAAAGAATTGGTGGAGATCAAGGGAAAATCTGATGGAGTAGGGAGACCCTTAATTTATGGGACCTCCCAAAAATTCATGGACTATTTTGGAATCAATTCCTTACAGGATTTGCCGCAGCCCAAAGATTTTTCGCAGCCAGAGCATCAGATTGGGGAAGAAAAGGACTAGT
>JAXISU010000506.1:0-1763 GCA_034680425.1 Cyclobacterium sp. | reverse complement strand
TTTCTCCAGCAATGGAAGATGGCAAACGAGAAAAATTAGTACATTTTTGGCATAAAGCAGTTGAACGAACTAAAAACTGGGAAGAATGAATCCATTAGTAGCAGAGTTAATCGGCACCGCCGTGGTGCTTCTTTTAGGAACAGGCGTAGTTGCCAATGTGATCCTGCCAGGCACCAAAGGAAATGGGGGCGGACTCATCGCCATCACCACCGCATGGGCTTTTGCCGTGTTTTGTGGAGTAGTCATTGCAGGACCTTCTAGCGGGGCACACCTTAACCCAGCAGTGACGATTGGATTGGCTGCCGTAGGCAAATTTGACTGGGCCTTGGCTCCAGGATACATCTTGGCACAATTTGGCGGGGCTATGCTCGGTTCTGGATTGGCTTGGGCGATGTACAGACACCATTTTGACATGACGGATGATCCTGGATTGAAACGGGGTGTCTTTTGTACAGACCCAACGGTACGGAATTTTTCAACCAGCGTACTCTCTGAAGCGCTCGGAACTTTTGTACTGGTCTTTGTGATTCTGTACATCGCTGGAGCGCAACTTGAAGGAGACCCCAAAACCCCTGTTGGATTAGGTTCCATCGGAGCCCTTCCAGTTACCTTATTGGTTTGGGGCATTGGCTTAGCCTTAGGAGGCACCACCGGCTATGCCATCAATCCAGCCCGTGACCTTGGCCCAAGAATCATGCATCAACTTTTGCCTATCAAAGGCAAGGGAGACTCGGATTGGGGCTATGCATGGGTTCCTGTAGTGGGTCCCATCCTAGGCGCACTCTTGGCTGCAGGATTGTTTCTTGCTGTAGGGATTTAGTATTTACTTGACTAGAGACTACCATCCAACTGTTTGAAGAAAAGCAATGACATTGGTAGTTTGGAAAACTTAGAAACCACATAGACACATAGAAAAACTATGTTTCTATGTGGTTTATTTTTTAAAATGATTGAAAGAAAAAGCCAAAAAAGGTTAACCCCGAACCTGCTCTCCGATCCAAAAAATTCCTGTACTGGAGAAATTAGAAATACCTTCAGGAACTTCTAGTTGGGTCAAGAAGCACACCGGAAAAAGCAAGGATCCCTCGGCATTGGATACCTCCACCGGCTGATTTTCGGCAGCCAAAAGGCGGATTTCAGCAGTAGCAAACCATTTGGAAAACTTCCCTCCTTTGACCGGATAGTATTTCCAATCCCCATCTACAAGCGTTAGATCTAGGTGTAGGATTTTTTCCTCCAACTCCTGGCACTTTTGATGATCAAAACCCACCAGATGCACTCCTTTGTGCTGAGATGCTAGGAGGTAATGGATGCCTTCCTCCAAGGCACTTCCTATAGAAACTGTCAAAAACCGAAGCGGATACTGTTCTTCGAGCAAGTGCCTGTTTTCACTCTGGAATGCTAAAGTACCCAAAACCACATCGATTTTTATCCCCCAGCTGAGTACTACCTCCACCGCTTCTTGGGCGACTAGTAGGGTTGGGGACCATTCGAGGAGGGGGGCAACCGTCTCAAAGGAGATTCCCTCCACCTCCAAGATAAATACAGCGGGCTCCTGCTGCTCCTTGACAAAGTGGTGGCTAGACATCAGCTCCAAAGGTTTTGGTAAAAGCGAAACACATTTTCATAGGCCAATTTCCGCAACTGCCCATCCGTCAACTCCTGACTCAGGCGCTCGAGAATGCTTGGGTACTTGCTTGCATTTTCGGCCAAGGGAAAATAAAAGGGATGGCGACTCCGGTCTGGGAAATCCTGGGTATAGA
>JAXISU010000505.1:0-1764 GCA_034680425.1 Cyclobacterium sp. | reverse complement strand
TTCTTGATGTCGGTCTGATCTAGCAAGCCCAAGCCAAGGAGTTCTCCTTGCATCACCAATCCTACTTCACGGTGGTAATCCTGAATAGTGATCCCAGGACGTAGCATGCTTGCTGCCTCACGCTCCACCCGCAAGACTGCATCGTATACTTGCCGCTGACGCTTGGTGTAGCGTCCATTGACAGGAATCGTGCGCGTCATGTCTGCATTAAAGTTGCCATACTCTGCCGCCACATCGAGAAGTAGGAGCTCTCCATCTAGGCAGGCCTTGTTGTTTTCGATGTAATGCAAAACACAGGCTGATGGCCCAGAAGCAATGATCGGTTCGTAGGCGAAGCCTTTGCTCCGGTTTCGGACAAACTCATGCACAAACTCAGCTTCGATTTCGTATTCGGTCACCCCAGGCTTAACCATTCCGAGTACGCGTCGGAACCCTTTTTCGGTGATGTCACAGGCGATTTGCAATTGCTGAATCTCTTCAGGCTCTTTTACCCCACGCAAAGCATGAAGTATCGGCGCAGCACGCTCCAATCGGTGAAGTGGATGCCGGTCTTTAACGGATTGAATAAAGCGGGAATCCCGAGTTTCCACCACCACCCCAGCTCGGAGGTGCTCGTTGGTATTCAGGTAAATCGATTCGGAAAGGTTGACCACCGAATTGAAAATCAGATCAAATTCCGTCAGCCAAAGTATGGTTCCGATGCCAGAAGCAGCTAAAGCCTCTTCTTTGGTGTATTTATGTCCTTCCCATACCGCAATGTGTGCGTTCGTTTCCCGGAGAAACAAGACCTCACGCCAGGCTGGATTGGGGCAATCCGGAGCCAAAAGCAAAATGGTCTCCTCCTGGTCGATGCCACATAGGTAAAATAAATCGTTATTTTGCCTAAACTTCATCGTTCCATCCGCATTGGTTGGCAAAATATCGTTGGCATTGAAAATTGCTACGCCGTTTTTCGCCATTTTTGCAGCAAACTTGGCTCGATTACGTTGGTACAATTCTTTCGGTAAGGGAGTATATTTCATAACGGAAAATTTATCTTGCCAAGATAGTAAAATAGGACGTTTCCTCGAATGAAAATTCTAGGAACTGCCCAAGAGGATTCGGATTCATTTTTCCAAACAAGGAACCACAACACATGCAATTGACTTTTAAAGAGCTTCCCAATGGGATTCGGATTGTCCATCAGGAGATTCCGCATACTCGATTGGTGCATTGTGGATTTATCCTCAACATTGGTAGCCGAGACGAAGACCAGGAACAAGAGGGGCTCGCTCATTTTTGGGAACACATGGCCTTCAAAGGCACTCAAAAACGAAAAACCTTCCACATCCTCAACCGTCTGGAATCCCTGGGAGGCGAACTGAATGCCTACACCACCAAGGAAAAGGTCTGCTTCTATGCTTCGGTGCTCAAAGATCACTACGCCAAAGCAGCCGAGCTACTCTACGACATCACCTTTCATTCCACCTTTCCCGAAAAGCAAATCGAACGAGAGCGGCAAGTGATCCTGGAAGAGATGGCCATGTACCGCGACTCCCCCGATGACGCCATTCAGGATGAATTGGATGCGCTGGTATTTGACCAACATGCCTTGGGAAGAAATATTTTGGGCACCGAAGAAACGGTGGGCAACTTTCACCACCACGACTTCATCGACTTTATTTCCTCGCGCCTAGATACCTCGCAACTGGTATTCTCCATTGTAGGCAATATTTCCTTCGAAAAAGCGCTACGTCAAATCGAAGGGCCACTGCGTGAAATTCC
>JAXISU010000504.1:0-1775 GCA_034680425.1 Cyclobacterium sp. | reverse complement strand
GGTAAATTTTGAGCTGGAAGGGGAAGCCAACGATTACTTCGGAAAAGGTTTGTCTGGAGGTAGATTAATCGTATACCCAAGTAGAAATGCCCGATTCAAGGCTGAAGAAAATATCATCATCGGCAATGTGGCCTTTTATGGAGCCACCTCGGGTGAGGCCTACATCAATGGAAAAGGGGGCGAACGCTTCTGCGTACGAAATTCAGGAGTCAAAGCGGTCATTGAAGGAATTGGCGATCATGGATGTGAATACATGACCGGAGGATTGCTCGTCAACCTCGGCGAAATCGGAAGAAATTTTGCTGCCGGGATGAGTGGAGGTTTGGCCTACATTCTTCAAGAATATCAAGGCGAAATCAACCCTGAGATGGTGGACATTGACCCGATGGAAGAGCAGGATTTCGAAACCCTGCATACCTACCTCAAGCGACACGTTTCCTTTACACGAAGCTCCCTTGCCCAACAGTTTTTGGAAAATTGGGAGCAAACAAAGACCAGGTTTATCAAGGTGATTCCAAGAGACTACAAAGCTGTCTTGGCAAAAAAATCACTCCAACACGAAAAAACAGTAGCCTAATATGGGTGCCAAAGACGGATTTTTAAAGCACAACAGAGAAACTCCCGGAAGCCGGGATCCACAAGTTCGCTTGGGGGATTACCAGGAAATCTACACTCCATTCTCCGAAAAGTAGTTGAATAACCAAGCTGCCCGATGCATGGACTGTGGGGTACCCTTTTGCCATCATGGCTGTCCTCTTGGAAACGTGATTCCTGAATTCAATGATGCCGTGTATCAGCAAAATTGGGGTCAGGCCATTCGCATTTTGAAAAGCACAAACAACTTTCCGGAATTTACGGGGAGGATCTGTCCCGCTCCCTGTGAGGCGAGTTGCGTGCTCGGCATCAACAAGGATCCTGTTGCCATCGAATTGATCGAAAAAACCATTGTAGAAAAAGCCTACGAACTCGGGCTGATCCACGCTACCCCACCCAAAAGTAGGACAGGAAAGCGAGTGGCGGTAGTTGGTTCTGGACCGGCAGGCCTTGCTGCAGCAGACCAACTCAATCAAGCTGGGCATGAAGTGACCCTTTTTGAAAAGAATGCCAAAGTAGGCGGACTTCTTCGTTACGGGATCCCCGATTTTAAATTAGAGAAGTGGGTCATTGAACGAAGAATTGCCTTGATGGAAGAGGAGGGTGTTCGCTTTGAACCCCGAACAGAAATAGGGATTAACCGAGATGCGGATGATCTTTTGAAAAATTACGACGCGGTAGTTCTTTCCGTTGGTGCCCAGCAACCACGCGCCTTGACCATTCCAGGGAGTAACTTGAAGGGGGTTCATTTTGCAATGGAATTTCTAGGTCCACAAAACCAAGTAATCGGAGGTGAACTTCCGAAAAATCCTATTTCTGCCACGGGCAAAGAGGTATTGGTTATCGGCGGTGGAGATACAGGAAGTGATTGCATTGGCACTTCAAGACGGCATGGTGCTGCCCGAGTGACCCAGTTGGAATTACTGCCCAAGCCCCCGGTGAAACGAACCACCGCCAACCCTTGGCCCGAATGGCCCATGACCTTACGGACTTCCAGTTCCCATGAGGAAGGTGCCGAGCGTCTTTTCTCCGTGCTTACCAAAGAATTTGTAGGCAACGAAAAGGGCGAATTGAAGGGCTTAGTAGTAGTAGATATTGTCTGGAAGGATGCTGGAGGACGCATGACCTATGACCTAGTAGAAGGCTCCGAGCGGACCATCCCCTGTGACCTTGCCTTCTTG
>JAXISU010000503.1:0-1780 GCA_034680425.1 Cyclobacterium sp. | reverse complement strand
GCTGGGCAGGTGCAGAACTTACACCAGTTTGCCGCAGAGCAGGATTACACCTTGCTGATGTTTTATGCCCCTACCTGCGATCACTGCCAGCGTGAGGTGCCCGAGATGGATTCCATCGCCACGGTCATCGAGCAGGTGATGAACCTCAAAATTGGGCGCTTCGCCGTGTGCAACGAACCGGAAGTTACCCCGGCCATTTGGAAGGATTTCATCCACCGCTACCAGGTCACCACCAATGTCGTGCATGTGGAACTCCCGGAAAATGCACCTCAGCGTAGCTTTTACGATGCGTTTTCCAATCCCACCTTTTACCTGCTCAACCGAAAAGGAGAGATCGTCGCCAAAAAAATCAGCCCTACCAGCTTGCGTAGGTACTTTGGTGAACTTCAAAAAGCTGCCCTTCAGTAACCCTCACCTCCAGACTAGGGCCTTGTTTACGGCTAGGCTTTCTTCATTGGATTTGAAAGGTCGTAGCGATACCTACAGGGCTCTATTGACGCCATAGGGGATTCAACTCAATACACGATGGAGTCCGTGGCCAACTTGGGTAGGGAATAGCTGCCTGCCTCGAGGAAAAATGGAAAACTCGCCTTCCCGGACGTGGCCAATTCTAGTGAGGCGGGAGTATCGAAAGCAAAGACTTTCTGGAGACTTTTGCTCGAACTCAGGGCCTGCAGTTGGCTCAGGTTGACGTTGGTTTTATTTAGGTAGAGCAACTTTAAATTGTTGAGTGTTGCCAGTTTTTTCAGCGAATTGCCAGCAATTCCGGTACTGTTGAGTTTGAGTACGGTAAGGTTGGGCAAAGCGGCTAGCTGCTCCACCACCGCATCCGTCACCTGGGTACCACTCAAATCCAAATAGGCAATTCTGCTTTTTACCGATTCCAATAGCTTCCAATCGGAATCCTGGAAGCTGGGCAAATTGATGCAGCTGACTTTCAAAAGCCCTGAACCGGATTCCACCGCCTCAGCAAACAATCCCGCCTCCTTTAGCCCCGCCAAAGAATCGGCAGCCAAGGGAGCAAGCGCCAAAGTCGGGTAAAATGGAATCTCATTTTTTAGAATAAAACGCTCAATCTGGTTTTTGGAGATCCCTGCGGCTGCCAAGGTGCCGCTTTCTTTTGCTCCGCCTTTAATCCAACTTTCAATCAAGGCAATCTCCTCTTTGGAGGGTTGGTTCTTTTCCGCAGGAGGCATGTGCTTTTCATCTTCCTTGGGCAAAAGAAGCCGAGCAAAAAGCGCGCTGTGGGCCGCATCGCCTGCAGTCAGCACCTGGCCCTCCTCTCCACCATTCCTCAAAGCAGCAAGGGAAGAAAGGTCCAATTCTCCTTTTCGATTTCTTGGGTTGTGGCAGCTTTTGCAGTTTTTATTGAGAATGGGTTGGATCACTTCTGCATAGAGCTGTGCATTTTCCCAAGTTTCTTCGGTCAACTGTGGCCCCAATTCTGGTTGAATTTCTACTCCAAACAGGGATTGAAAATCTGCAGGAAGGACTTCTGTAAAGTAGCCCTCTCCATGTGTCAGGTTCCCACCCCAATGGCCCGTGATGCCCAAAATCAAGCCCAGGACTAGCGCCAACACTCGGATTTTGGTAGTTAGCATCTCCGCGTTTTTTACCAGCGCATACACCCCAAAACTGCCTACGGCGGTAATCACCCCACCAACTAGGTGCAACTGCACGTCTTCCCAAGCAAAGCCTTCCCATTGGTATTGGAGAAAGCCACTTACCCCTGCCGCCAAGGCAGCAATGCCCCCAATTAGAAAGGCCAGCCGAATGGAGG
>JAXISU010000502.1:0-1788 GCA_034680425.1 Cyclobacterium sp. | reverse complement strand
TTGAATCTCTGAATACGACTATGGCAGGACAGTCCGGTACGCGAAAGCATGTCTTCTCAAAAAAAATAGATGCCTTCTTCAAGGGATTAGCAGATGCTTGGAATTTCTTCAAGCGATTTTTTCAAGAGGTATTTGTTCCGCCCTACGAATTTAAGGAAGTGATTCACCAATGCTACCGTATCGGCGTGGAATCCTTGCCCCTCATCTCCTTAACTGGATTTATCGTCGGAATCGTATTCACCAATCAATCCCGTCCTTCCTTATCCGAATTTGGAGCCACTTCCTGGCTTCCTTCCCTGATTGCAATTGCCATTGTGCGGGCCATGGGTCCGCTGGTTACCGCATTGATTGCTGCAGGCAAAGTGGGTTCTGGCATCGGAGCCGAAATCGCTTCCATGAAAGTGACGGAGCAAATTGATGCCATGGAGGTATCTGCAACGAATCCTTATAAGTTTTTGGTAGTGTCTCGCGTGTTAGCCACTACGTTCATGATCCCAGTACTGGTGATGTACACTGACTTTGTGGCCTTAATGGGTGCCTTTATCAATGTGAACGCAAATGAATTGGTCAGTATCTCCACGTTTTTTGCGCAGGTATTCAGTTCAGTTACCTTCCTTGATGTATTCGCTTCGATCATCAAATCCGTGTTTTTTGGATTTACGATCGGGATGGTGGGCTGCTACAAAGGGTACAACTCTTCTAAAGGAACAGAAGGGGTGGGTAAAGCGGCAAATGCTGCTGTTGTTATCTCCATGTTCCTCATTTTTATTGAGGAGCTACTATCGCTTCAAATCATCAACCTATTCCGCATCAAATAGCCATGGGTAATCGAGAAAAAGTGGTAGAAGTCCGAAACTTGTACAAATCCTTTGGTGATCTAGACGTCCTGAAAGGAGTAGATTTGGATTTATTCCGTGAGGAGAATTTGGTGATTTTGGGTCGATCTGGCACTGGAAAGTCAGTATTGATTAAAATTATGGTGGGACTTTTGCTCCAAGATAGCGGCAGTATGGAAGTGTTGGGTAAGGAGATTTCCAAGCTTGGAGTTCGGGAATTGAATGAAATGAGGCTAAAAATTGGATTTTCCTTTCAGAACTCAGCCTTGTATGATTCCATGACCGTTCGAGAAAACATGGAATTTCCTTTGGTTAGGAATTATAAGAATCTTACAAAAAAAGAAATAGCACTCCGAATTGAGGAACTCCTCGATGCAGTGGGTCTACCACAAACAATCAACCAAATGCCCTCTGAGCTTTCAGGTGGACAAAAAAAGCGGATTGGTGTCGCACGAACCTTAGTACTCAATCCTGAAATCATGTTGTACGATGAACCTACTGCTGGTTTGGATCCCATCACCTGCGTGGACATCAACAACCTGATCAACGAGGTGAGAGAACGGTACAAGACCAGTTCCATCGTAATCACGCACGACCTTGCCTGTGCCAAGCAGACAGGAGACCGCATGGCCGTGCTTTTGGATGGACAATTTGGGGCATTGGGTACCTTTGAAGAAGTTTTCCCTCATGCTGAAGATCAGCGAATCAAATCATTTTACGATTATAACTTTATCAACTCATGAACCAAGAAAATAAACGATCCGTACTCGTAGGCCTGTTTGTCTTGATTGGGATAATCATACTTGTCCTCGGCATCATGACCTTGGGTGGTCAGCAGAAAAAGTTTGTGAAAGCCATCCATGTGAAGGCGGTTTTTGACGATGTCGGTGGTCTTCAACCAGGAAATAACATTTGGTTTTCGGGAGTGAAAATCGGGACGGTACGAAAAATC
>JAXISU010000501.1:0-1796 GCA_034680425.1 Cyclobacterium sp. | reverse complement strand
GATAGCAGTTTGGGTGATACCATGCCGTCTTCTTGAGCGATCGAAATAAAGGCTTGGATCATACCTGTAACTGTTCCTAGGAAACCGATCATTGGCGCTGCACCCGACACCGTGGCCAGGACGCCCAAGTTTTTCTCCAATTTGTAGATTTCCAGTTTGCCTACATTCTCAATGGCTACCTCGATATTTTTCAATGGAGATCCGATTCGATCTATCCCTTTGGAAATCATATTGGCTACAGGAGTATTGTCTCCTGCACAGAGCATTTTTGCTTTTTCTACTTGCCCACTTTGCACCAATACTTTGACCTGATCCATCAAATGTCCAGGTGTTTTGGATGCCTTTTTAATTACCAAAAGCTTCTGAACAAAGATGAAAATCGCCAAGACAAACAAAACGTATAGCGGAATCATCATGTAGCCTCCTTTGATCAGGAGGTCCAGCAAACCAATGGATTGGGTCGTGGCTTCGACAGCGGCTGGCACAGTGGCCACGGAATCAATTGCAAGTGTTTGTAATAGCATCGTCATCAATAGTTCAAGATCCACAAATCAGCAGCGTATTGGGCTTTCACTTTTGCCAATTCCTCAGAAGCTGCATTCCAGCTGTCAAATTTCCCAATCGCGAGACGGTAATTTGGGCTGTCCGTGTAGGGGGTTATCAAATACATCGCAGCAGGTTTTGTACTCATTTTTGATGCAAAATCCTGAATAAGCGTTTCTTTAGGCAAACTTGCAATCACTAGGAAAAATCGCTTTTTCTCCCCTTTAGAAGTGATTGAAATAAGGTTCACTGGGCTAGTAGAGGCAATAGTCGTACCAGAATTAGCAGTTGTTGCCAAATTTGTCGTTGCGCCGATTGCAGCCAAGGAATCTCCTTTTGCTAGGGAGTCTGCGACAGGTACTGGAGTAATTTCTGCTATGGCTTTTTTCTCTGCAGGTAATTCCTGAGCAAGTTCTTTATTGCCTTGATCCCCAAGGTCTGAGCTCAAGAGTGATCCGGACTGTAGTTGCCAAACAATCACTGAAATAGCGCCAAAAAATGCAAAAACAACCACCCAAACCCAAGTTTTTGATCCCTGCTTTTTCGCAGACGGAGCCTGCGGTGGGGACATTGGTCTAGTTTGTTTGGTTTCCTTTTCTTTTTCCTTTTTCTTTTCCTGCTTCGGTGCTGCAGCTACTTTTGGAGGTTCAGCAACAGGAATTACAGGTTCAGGTTGAATTTCTTTTGCCTTAGCTTTTGCCTTAGTGCTAGTTAGGGGTTTGATTTCTACAAAAGGAAGACCAAAATCCTTGGGATCTGACCATTGTTTGGAACTGGATTCTTTTTCTGCCATAATGCTAGTGAGAAGACACGAAACTAACTTAAAACTAGGTAATGCCCAACCCTTTACCCTTCTCTAATCTAAAATTTGAAACTAAGTCCCCCTACTCCTTGAATTCCCCTGACTGGATAGTTCATCCATCGTGTATTGCTTCGATTCAGGATGTTACTCCCAGTGGCAAATATGGAGAGCCGTGAAGAAACCGCATAATCCAGATTGAACTGGAGATCCACAAGAGCAGGAAGTTTGACTACTTCAGCTTGAACGGGTTTAGTTTCAATCACTCCAAATCCTCTAGCTTGCAAGCCTCCCATTACTTGAAGGTTAGCCTGAATGCTTAATTTTTTGAATGGGCTATACCGATTAGTTAGTTGTAGGATCCAAGTTGGTCGGTGCCAGGCCACTTGCTGATTAGATAAGTTGAAATGGAAGAAATCAAACTGAGTAGTAAGGATATACTTTTCGGTTAAAG
>JAXISU010000500.1:0-1802 GCA_034680425.1 Cyclobacterium sp. | reverse complement strand
TAATGCTTGCATAGAGTCGGTTGGCCCCGTTGTTGGCTGGGCTGTTTGGGCTACCCGGTCCAATGGCAGGATTACTTCCATTGAGGAGTACTTTACCCTCACCAAGATCCATAAAAGCGGCAAAATTCCGGAGGGTTTCCGTATTCGTAGCCCGATTCATGACATACACTTCTACTCGGGTGATGTTAACACCTGAGGTAACTTGCGGAAGTCCTTTTAGCCAGCGCTCGTAGTTTTCCCGAAAGAAGTGGCTGAGGAAAAAGTGTCGATTTTCATCGTATTTGGACCCTTGAATATCAAAGGCTCTTCCCTGACCATTGGCATCAATGACCAAATTGTCTCGTCTACCCCGCTGGGTGGAGGCAACAGCAGTCACGTTGAGCTTGCCAAACTTCATCTCAGTTTTGACACCAAAGAGGTTTTGGGCTCCTTGGATCAGTCGATTTTGGACAGGTAAACTTACATTCCCCATCTCGATGGATTGGATGATGTCTTCATCGAAGCCGTCGTATTCGAGTTTGAGTTGGTTTTGAAAATCAAAGGAATTATTAGAATCGAAGTTGGCCCCAATCTTTAATTTTTGGCCAATGTTTCCGTTGACAGCCATTTGAATCTGCTGTTGGAAATTGAAATTTCCATTTTTTTGCTGACGGATTGGAATGGTTGGGTTGTCAATACGCCTGAAAATAGCGCCAAAGTCCAGGTTGACGTAGCCTGTAGGAATGATGTTGATGGAATCGCCCCCAAAGATGCGGTCAAAGGTGGGGCTCATGGTCAAGGGTGGTATGAGCCTTCTTCCTTCTACCGCACTTTCTCCATCGATGCCTCGTGAACGGGTTTTCCAGTAGTCTTGCCGAACTTTGTATTCCTGCAGTGGAGCGAATTTATCGAAATCGTATTCCTGTTGATTTCCTATGGATGTGCTGTCCAATTGGTCTACTACCTGATACTTGAGGGTAGAGTCCATCGTAACCTGAACATTGCTGTTGACAGGGGAGGAAGGAAAAAAGGGAGATTTTTGGTTTAAAAATGGATTTCGGTAAGGGTAAAGAGGGTTGGTCCTCCTATTTTGCCAAAGTAAAAAAGAGGGTGCAAGCCTTCGCTGATTTAAAGAATCCATCCGAGATTTGGGTGTAGGATTCTGTTGGGCTTGAAGGGTTTGGAAGGAACTAAAGGCAAGGAGAAAACCTAGGAGTAAAAAAAGCCTCCGTATCGTTTTATTCAAAAAAGTAAGAAAGTCCTGAACCTTCAATTCAGCGTGTTTAAGAAGTTTTTAACGATGCTTTGATGAGCTCTTCCAGGGAAATTGTTCCTCCAGTCTTTTTGAGAACGAGAGCAATGTTTTTCTCTGCAACAGCCTTTGGAAAACCTAAGGTCACCAAGGCCTGTAACGCTTCTTCTCTGATTTTATTGCCTCCATTCAAAAACCCAAGTGGAGCGGTGGATTCTCCGTTACTGGATTTCCCTACCTTATCCTTCAATTCTAGGATAATGCGCTGGGCGGTTTTGGTTCCAATCCCTTTTACTGCTTGGATAGTCGCTACATCACCTGAAAGAATGGCCTGCTCGATTTCAGCGCTACTCAAGGAGGAGAGAATCATCAATCCCGTGCTTGGACCTACACCATTGATGGAAGTCAGTAAAAGGAATAGTCGCTTTTCATGCTCCTCTTTAAATCCATACAGGGTATGTGCATCCTCTTTGATATGAAGGTAGGTGAGCAGGCGCAATTGCTCCTGGTCCTTGATCGCAGCATAGGTTTGAAGGGAGATTTTGACATGGTAGCCAATTCCCCCTACGTC
>JAXISU010000499.1:0-1851 GCA_034680425.1 Cyclobacterium sp. | reverse complement strand
TCAAAAAAAGGAAAAGGGAGAAAACCTTCCTCCCCTTGATCTGGAAAAAGAAGGAGAAGACCTTGAAGAGGAAAATGCTGAAATTCTTCAGCAGTTGCGACTACGCAACGGTGAAAAATTGAGTACGGCAGAATTTGATACGGCCTTGGGTATTCAAGAGATCAGCAACTTTGACTCCCAACGAATCAAACGCTCCCGACTCATCAAAGCACTCAATAAAAATTACGAGGAGAAAAATGGCTTCCCGCTAATTACGCGAATCAAAAATCCAGAAGACAAGCGGTTTGTCTTCTACAAGATTACATTTGAAAATGGAAATTAAGGGACTACCTCATTTAGGATGAAGTAATTCCCAATTTTTCCGTCTTAAATTCTTAATCCCCCTTTACTTCTTCTGAAAGGACGCTTACCTTAGATCTATGAAAAAACATCTTTGGGCTATCTTTCTAATCGTCTCTTTATCAAGCTGTGCCTGCGCTCCTGAGGAAATTGCCGAATTCGCCTTCGGAGGACTAGAGAATATGCTTGGGGATGGATTCATGCCCTCTGAAGAACTTCGAGCCCTGGGAAAATTTCAAAATACAAGTGTCAACATTTCTAATTCATCCCAAAATGGGGTAGAGGAATCCATCATTTTTCTTCGACTGGAAAATGGAGACCCCAAAATCATGGCAGAGCAACGGGAACAACTGGCCCGCAACTGTGCTGAACTCTACCTTCGGGACTTTGAAAAAGCAGCGGAATACACCAAAATCACAATACAGTTTGTGCAAACAGACCCCTACAACCCGGAGAATGTTTCTTTAGAAGAATACACCTTCGATCCCCAGGATTTTTAAATCGCAAGTAGTGGAGTTTCCCTAGATTTATGGGAATTCGAATCGATGAATACCTATCCCCCAGCTTCCATGAGATTTAAAGCAATCTGCTCCGATATTGATGGCACACTACTCAACTCAGAGCGCTCGCTTTCCCAAAATCTTATCTCAATTGTTTCTTCCATTTCACCAGAGATTCCATTTTTTCTTGCAAGCGCACGCATGCCTGCTGCCATGCGCCACCTCCTGCAAGATCTGAACCGTCCCAAAGAACCCCTCATCGCTTACAACGGTGCATTGGTTTTGGATGCAGAAGGAAAAGAACTCGAATCCATCACCATTCCACTTTCCCTCGTTCAAGAGATCGTACACACTGCACTTCCGGAAGGACTGCACCTGAGTCTTTTCCATGGGGAAAACTGGTATACTCCAGAAGAAGATCATTGGGCATCTCGAGAGATTCAAAACACCAAAGTGCAACCTACTTGGAAAAATCCCTTGGAAGTCCTTGAAAATTGGAGCTCCTCTAATCTGGGCGCACACAAGGTGATGTGCATGGGAGATCCGGAAAAAATTGCCCTGCTCTACCAAACCCTCCTCCAAAGACTAGGGTCCCAACTACACCTCTACCGCTCCAAAGACACCTATCTGGAAATTGCTCCGAAACCGATCTCCAAAGCCACTGGGCTAAAAAGAATCCTAGAGCATGGATATGCCATTGGTCTGGACGAAGTGGTGGCCTTCGGCGATGGCTACAACGACATCGACCTACTCCAGCAAGTGGGCTGGGGAGTAGCCGTAGAAAATGCATTTCCCGAGGTAAAAGCAGTGGCCAATGAGATCACCAAGCACCACAAAGAGGATGGGGTAGCGAGCACCCTAGCCCGCATTTTTCTGGATACAAAATAAGGAGCCTGAATGGGCTCCTTATTTTGTATGGGTTTAGGCATCGTAACCTGTATTTAGCGATTCAAGAAAAACTGCTGTGGCCGTGGACATTTGGCTATTTCACGGAGCGAAGCGAAGTTTATTT
>JAXISU010000498.1:0-1858 GCA_034680425.1 Cyclobacterium sp. | reverse complement strand
CCCTAGCCACACCTAAGTGAGAGGCGGCATCCGCGCGGTTGGGCGTAAGCCCGATTTCTAAAATTTGATCTTGGGTTACTTCAAAATAGGCCGAAGCAGGAGTCCCATTTGGTAGGTCCGTGTCCAGCACCATGATTCCCGCATGGGAAGTACCAATTCCGATTTCGTCTTCGGCACAAATCATTCCTTCGGAAACTTGTCCTCGGATTTTGGCTTTCTTAATTTCAAAAGGCTCTCCATTGCTTGGGTACAAGGTGGCTCCAACAGTAGCTACCACTACCTTCTGGCCTGCTGCCACATTGGAAGCACCACAAACAATCTGAGAAACCTGGTCTGGGCCGATGGCTACAGTCGTCAAACTCAACTTATCGGCATCGGGATGCTTCTCGCAAGTCAACACCTCTCCAATGACAATCCCTTCCAAGCCTCCGGGTACAGACACAAAAGAATCAATGCTCTCTACTTCAAGCCCGGATTGGGTGAGTAGCGCGGCAATTTCGGCTGGACTTTCAGTCAAATGGATGTACTCCTTGAGTCTATTGATCGATATTTTCATAGCAATGGGTGAGCTACCTTTCCGGTTAGCAAAAAAGGTGCGTAAGCACCTTGTGGGTAAGTTACAAATTTAAAAGATTTGCCTGAGCCCTGGGCATTAATCGTAATTTTTCTCCCCCACCGGAATGGCAATTTCCAAGATATTTTCTCGAGGAGGCAGCGGGCAGGCAAAGTCAGGATTGTAGGCGCAGTAGGGGTTGAAGGCCAAGTTAAAATCAATGGTAATGCTGTTTTTCCCATCTTGGCGAACATTCAGGTAGCGCCCTCCCCCATAGGTTTCTTTGCCTGAGGTCTCGTCTGCAAAGGCCAAGAAAAAGTTGCGCATATCGGATTCACTCAGGGATTGTAGCAGGAGGACTTTGTTGGTTTTTCCACCCAACTCAAATTCTGCCCAGGAATGTTCCAAGTAGCGCTCTGTACTTCCATCTGTCAAAGGGACCTCCCGAACTTTCTTGATTTCGATGGGGAGCAAGCGTGCTTTAATCCGATAGTCTGGGTTGATGGCATAAAATTTCAAACTTTGTAATCCTCGTTTTTGCTCTTCGGTCAAGGGGGACTCTACATTGAAGCGGATGTATTTGAATTGGCGTTCCCGCTCGGTTTCTATTTTTTGTTGGTAATCTTCCGGACTCTCGGCAGCGGTAAACATGTAGGCAACGGCGGCCAAAACCACTAGCGATGCCAGAATAAGTAGAAGATGACTTGATTTCACGTGTTCTTTTATTTTTAACTATTCAAACTACCCTTCCCTACTCTTGGTTTGAACCCCTGCGAAAGAATAGTCCCAATTCTACATCATCCCTTCATCCGCAAAACTAAAGTACCCCTGATCGGTGTAGATGAGGTGTTCAATTAGTGGCAGTTCCAACTCCCTTCCTATTTGCTGTACGCGTTGGGTGAGGCGCTGATCCGCCTCGGAAGGTTTTAGGTTGCCGCTGGGGTGATTGTGTACCAAAATTAGGGAATGCGCTCCGTGTTCCAAAGCAAATTTGAAGACCACCTTGGGATCGACTACTGAGGCTGTAGTCCCACCTTGACTGATGCGTTGCTTTTTGATCAAGCCATTGGTTCGATTCAATAGCAATAGATACACTTGCTCTACCGGCTCATCGTGCAAATCAGGCCGCATAAGCAAATAGACTTGTCGGGAACCGGTGATTTTTTCGCGCTTGGGCAGTTCCTGCTCTTTTCTCCGTCTCCCCAGTTCCATGGCACTGACAATCGAAACGGCTTTGGCCTCCCCTATCCCTTTGAATTGGGTGAGGTCTGCTATGGACATGCGTGCCACAGCTCCCAGGTCATT
>JAXISU010000497.1:0-1889 GCA_034680425.1 Cyclobacterium sp. | reverse complement strand
CACCTTGCAGCACTTTTTGAAATGAATTTGATAGAAGCCAAATGAAAAAAGACATTGACTTTTCTCCTGTGACTGGGGTGAAGATTGCCATTGCCAAACAAGACACCGAAACGGGTACAGAATGGTCCGTTTACCTGATCAACTACAACCTCATTGAATTGACCACCGTCATGATCACCTCCCAGGGCTATGGTCACTTGGAAGGGGAGCTGCGCAAAACCTCTACCCTTCGCCACTTGATCGAAGAGCTTTGTGCGGATTCGGTTGCACGAATTGAACCCATCGATCCAGCAGTGTTTTCACTCACCAATGAGTTTTGGGTGAGCTACTACATTCTAGATCAGATCTTTGATAAAAAGTTTATCTTTACTCCAGGCAGTTTTGATCCTGCCCACCTCCGCTACATCCCAGAATTGGGATTGGAGGGTATTCTTCACTCCTAATTTTTAGATCATGACCCCATTTTTTGAGCAGCTAAGCAACATTTTATTTTTAGACATTGAAACAGCCTCTTCTACTGAATCCTTTGCTGAGCTAGACCCACGACTTCAGCCCGAATGGATTCGAAAAGAACGACTCATCCGTAGAGAAAGTGTCCTGGAACCAGGAGAACTTTTCTTTGATCGAGCAGGAATCCATGCGGAATTCGGTAAGGTCATCTGCGTCGGAGTAGGCTTTTTCCAAGCCAAAAAGAAGGAAAAAAAGTACCTCTTCCGATCGAAAGTTTTTGCTCAAGAGGAGGAAAAGGAAACTCTTTTGGAATTAAAAACCTTATTGGAGAAGAAAAAGTGGATTCTCTGTGCCCACAATGGCAAGGAATTTGACTTTCCCTACCTCTGTCGCCGCATGCTGATTCAGGGGATTTCCTTACCCGAACCCCTGCAGCTAGCAGGCAAGAAGCCCTGGGAAATCCGCCACCTAGATACCATGGAGCTCTGGCGTTTTGGAGATTACAAATACTACACCCGATTGGAACTTTTGGCCGCAGCATTTGGAATCCCAAGTTCGAAAGAAGGCATGGATGGCAGCGAAGTCAACCCGACTTACTACCGAGAAAAGGACCTCGAAAAAATCAAAAACTACTGCCTCCGAGATGTGGAAGTGACCGCGAAAATCTACCTGGCCATGAACCCACAGTCGGAACCCAGTGACATCGAAATCGAATACCCTGAATCCTAACAAAAAGATCATCTCTTCAAGTTTTCAGGACAAACAAAACTTTATACCTTAGAACAAACAACGCCCTCATGGGAAGAAAACCCGATCGAAAACATTCCAAAAAAAGCCATTCAAGCCCCAAAGGCAACAATGATTCTGCTTCTTTAGCACGCAAACTCCTTCAATTTTTAGATGCAAACTTTGGCCAAGAATTCAATGCCAAGCAACTCATCAAGCGATTAGAAATTAGAGATTCCTTAAACAAGGGCGGTGTGGAGCCTGTCCTATACCAGCTAGTCGCTGAAGGGAAAATCTCCCGAAGCCCACGCAACTTTTTTTCTTCTACACGTGATCCGGAATACATCACGGGAACCGTAGATTTTGTGAACCCCCGCTTTGCCTTTATCATTCCTGACCAACCCGATGCGGTGGAAGGCGATATTCTAGTGAAAGATGCCGACCTCAAGCATGCGCTAGACGGAGACAAGGTTCGGGTGATGGTATTTCCTGTCAAAGGAAAAACCGGAAGAACTGAAGGTCGCGTGTTGGAAATCATGGAGCGCAACCGAGATGAATTTGTAGGCCGAGTGGAAATTTCCCCTCGCTTTGCCTTTGTAGTGCCCGACTTCAAGAAAATGCATAAGGACATCTTTGTGCACCGTGGAGAATTATTGGGTGCTCAGCACAACGAGAAGGTAATCGTCAAATTGACCGAATGGCGAGAGGACGAT
>JAXISU010000496.1:0-1891 GCA_034680425.1 Cyclobacterium sp. | reverse complement strand
AGCTCCAGGGAAGCAGGGCTGCTGAACTTCTGGGAGAACTTCAGTGTCAGGTTTGCATGAAAGGGGTTGGGGTAGGCCAACCACTGCAGCTCGGGGATGATCTCCCTGGAGGGGCTCACCCGAAGGGCAAGCGGCTGCACAAAGCCTTGGAACATCACCGGACCCGCAGCCGTACTCGTGCCAATCACCACAGCCGATTGGCCGATGGACTGAGGGAAGCGGGAGCTGCCCAGCGAGCTGGAAAGCGTCGCGATTTTGACCGGGCGCTCTTGGGAAAAGACCGCCGTGGAAAGGCACAGAAAGAAGGCAAAAAGAAGAGTTCTAGAGAGCATTGAGTTACCTGTTGATGCGATTTGGTTCGCATCACGATGTAAAACAAGCCTTTCAAAACATCAAAAAATGGGCTTTTGGGTAGGTTTTTGTTTAAAAAAGTCTTTTTCGAACAACTAGTAGAAAAAAATATAGTTCGATTTATTTTTTCGAACTCGGTTGGTTTGAAGTCCAGAACACCAAAAAAGGCATAATTTCCTGCCACAAAATGTGAACAGAAGCATTTTACATACGGACCTAATTCCAATCCTTGTATTCCAAGGGGCTTATACACGGGCTTTAAGGGGATACATGGCTTCGATCAATTTCGAGCATCGCTGCAAGGAATCTGGCAAGGCGCATCTAGAGCTTCCATAGCAGCTCCAACTGAAAAGTTGGATGATTTATAGTATATCCTTCCCTACTTATCGAAATAAACTGTGTGGCCCATGCCATCTCTCTGCTGCGCCAGGGAGCACAACATGACCATCTCTATCGAATGAATCGCCACGCCCTCCGGATTCAAAAGAATGTGTAGGAGTAATCCTTCCTGTTGATTGCCTAAATGGTGGTGTGTTTTAGCAGTAGCGATGCCTCTTAGTTCCTCAAAAAATCAATCTAGAAAAGGTCCTTTCTCAGGCAAATCGTGCGCAACTGAAAAAAGGCACCCCGAGTAATTTACGCGTAGGTGCCTTTGCTATTCCTAAAAATTAAAATCCCTAGTTAGCTCCAGGACTCTTTTGGTAAAAAAATACCTCGATTATTTCTTTACAATTGTGGTGGTTGGCGTGTACATGCCTCCAGTAATGAGATTAATTAACCCATCAATAAAGGAATGGGTAGTGGTCACCTCGTAATTTTTTGCATCACCAGCCATTTTAGTTGGATCAGCAGTTTTTAATGGTGCAAGTCCTGCAATGAGGTAATGGTTTTTCTCTTTTACTTGAATACCAGTTTGTGCTCCACTACCAACAGTGTACGTCTGAGTGTAACATGAAGATAATGAAACACACAAAACGAAAACTAGAACGAAGTTTGCAACATGCTTTTTCATAATTTTAAATTTTTAATGGTTTCCCTACTCATACGGCTTTTCGGATACGCCCCGTTTTTTAAAGTGGGTTCTGAGCTCCACTACTGAATTTATAGGTTACTTATTTACCAGTCAACATCTCAAAGCTACTTGCCTTCTTGATGATTTTTTTCTGGCTGTCTAATAGAATAAATGTAGGGGTGCCGTATACAAAGTAATCATTCACCGCTTTGCCATTCCACTTTTTTAAATCAGTCGAATGAAAAAGGCTAGGAAATTGTTTGATCGCTAAATCATACTCCGCCTGGTTATCGTCCAAACTAATGGCAACCACTTTAGTAGCCGGATTTTCCTTTGCCCAGTTTTCTACTTTAGGGAGCTCTTCTTGGCAATGTGGACACCAACTTGCCCAAAAAACAATCAGAACTTGTTCGCTCTTCATGTCATGTAAACTGGTAGAATTCTCAAAAAGGATATTTGGGGCTAGATTACCAGGTTTCATAGCGGCATAACTTGCCATGCGATTTTCAAAGGCCGCTTTTTCTGTGT
>JAXISU010000495.1:0-1901 GCA_034680425.1 Cyclobacterium sp. | reverse complement strand
GATCCGTACGGGTCAGGATAAACTGCTTGCTGTCTGTACTCCAAAGAACAGGCGCACGCTTCCGGTCGTTTTTCTTTTTTTCAACCTCTACATTGTCTTCTCCTCGATCTCCCCAGCCATATTCGTAATCTTCCACACCATCGGTGGTCAATGCCTGTTCCACCAAGGTGGTATCCTTCAAATCTTTGACTGCCTTCAAGAAATTGGCTTTGTCCATCCAATACAAGTTGAAGTTTTTCACATACACCACCTTGGAGGAGTCAGGCGCAATATTGGCCCATGCGAGACGGGTAGGCTCCTTTACAGTTTCGATTTCTTTGAGTTGCTGGGAAATCAAATTGAATTGAAAGGTGTGCACCTTCTTCTCCAGGGAATCTTTTGCATTTTTATTTTTAGCTTTTAACTCAGTCCAGTCCTTTTTCAGTACATCAGCTGTACTTTTTACAGTGAATTGGAGGGTGTTTTCATCAGCGAGCAACTTCATGTTGTCCAATTTGAGGTGCTGTCCATCAAAGGGGTCTTTGACAGCCTTCGTGAGTTCTGCTGCAAGTTTGTCCGCATCAAAAAGCGGAGACTTGGTTCGTCTCACCGGATCAACAAGCACCCATTTCTTCCCTTGGGTAGTTTCGTATTCGTACCAAAAGCGATCTGATTTTTTCATCCAATGCGGATCTACGCTGGTCGAAAAAATCATTTTCTTCAATTTATCGGGAGAAAAACGAGCGGCTAACTCGTAATTTCCTTGGTAAGTAGGTTGTTGGGCAACACTTGAAAACGCAAGCAGCAGGCAAATCAGTAGGAATGCAGTTTTTTTCATGGGTGAGAAAGAATTAGAACTACTAAACTAGGGAATGGAGGGAAATGAAAATTCACCGCTTGCATAATTTCTCCAATTAATTTTAATCCAAATTCAAGACAATTGGATGAGTACCCATCCTGATTTTTAATCTTTACTTAACCTAATTTTAATTTTTAAGGAATAATATTTCGTTTTATACACAAAAACGTAATGTTTCAAACACACTTAAGTGACGTTTGCACGAGAAATTGTGAAGCAAAACGACTTGTGTGAAGACTAACTACAAAACCATCATCGTTTCGGATGTTCACTTGGGGACCAAGGGCTCCAAGGCAAAAGAAATCGCTCGATTTCTGAAGCAATTTCACTGCGACAACCTCATCTTGAACGGCGACATCATCGATGGCTGGCAATTGAAAAAGTCGGGGAGTTGGAAGCGAAAACACACCCGATTCTTCAATCGCGTGTTGAAGATGATGGAAAACCAATCCACAAACGTGTACTACCTGCGTGGAAACCACGATGATTTTTTGGATCAAATCCTTCCACTTCAAATTGGTAAACTGCAGATTCTTGCAGACATGACCTACGAAAGCAATGGGAAAACCTACTTCATTACCCACGGGGATGTATTCGATAGCATCACTACGAATCTCCGCTGGATTGCCTATTTGGGGGATGTGGGCTATACTTTTTTGCTTTGGCTCAACCGCGTAGTCAACTACTACCGCTACAAAAAAGGACTTCCTTACTTCTCCCTTTCCCAATTTGTAAAAGGGAAGGTAAAACAGGCGGTATCCTACGTAGACGATTACGAAACCGAACTTGCCAAGATGGCCAAAGCAAAAGGCTGTGATGGAATTATCTGCGGGCACATCCACAAGGCGGAAAACCGCATGATCGACGGCATTCACTACCTGAATTCTGGAGATTGGGTGGAGACCATGAGTGCGTTAGCTGAGGATCAGGAGGGCAACTGGGAATTGATTTACTTCAACCAGATCGACTTCAAGAAGATAAGCACCCACCAAGAGATCTCTTTGCCATCACGAATGGAAGAATTGACCGAAATTGATCTTCCTCGCGTTGCCTTTACCGGCAT
>JAXISU010000494.1:0-1904 GCA_034680425.1 Cyclobacterium sp. | reverse complement strand
TTGGGCAGTATAGGTGCTTTTTCGTGGCTTATAGCCAGGTAGGAAGACTCCTTGGTAGTTTTTGCGTTCGACGAAGGTGTGAATGGTATCGCCGTAGGTTTGGATACTTGCTACCCGAACTTCTCCATTCTCGTCTTGAAGCGTTTTTGGTGATTCAACTGACACTGCTCCTCGGCTCGTAGTTTCTTTCCAGGACTTTTCCGCATCATCGACCCAAAGAGCCAAAACCTTGACTCCGTCGCCATGCTGACGGATGTGGTCGTTTATGGGATGATTGGCTGTCAGGGGAGTGGTGAGTACCAAACGGATTTTTTCTTGCATGAGTACGTAAGAAGCGCGATCCTTCATTCCGGTCTCGGGTCCAGCGTAGGCAATCAATTCAAATCCGAAGGCATACTGGTAGTAGAGTGCGCTCTGTTTGGCATTGCCAACATAGAGTTCCACATAATCGGTACCATTGATGGGGAGAAAGTCTTCAGTCATGGGCTGTATTTGGGTTAAATCTTGCGTCAAAGGTAAAAAAGTCCACCCAAATTTTTGCTTGCAAGCTACTATTCCTGAGAATTTTCATTTGCCCAAAGGCTGATCCAAGCCATTAGCAAAAACGAAATGGCCCAGGTTCCGTATTCCGGATGGAAGCAACACAGGATGATCAAGAAGTAGTAAATCGGTGCCAACACAAATCCAATTAAAAATTTCCAGGTACTGGTAAACACTTCATCTTCCATCTTGGGAGCGATGCCAAACAACCAAATCCAGTACAAGGGAAGGTGGAAAATCTTCATCAGTTTGTTTCGAAGAGTACCAAAAGATTTCACTTGATAGGAAGTAGACTTGCCGGAAAGAAAAAGGTCTACCTCATCCTTGCTGGTAACATCGACTTGATTGGAAAGGAGATTTTCCAAGGTTTCAGGATAGTACGCATCTGGAATATCTACTACCAAGGTTTTCAATGCCTGCTCTACCTTTTTAGTCAGTTTGAGTGCCTGGGTAGGATCTGGGTCTACTGGAATGCTTTTGCCTATGGTAATACGTACCATTCCAGCGGATCTTTTGTGTGCGCTGTATTGAATGCCTACAGGGATCACAATAGGATTAAGTTCTGGACACTCTGCTAAGGCACCGTAAGCCATTCGGGTAAATCCTTTGCTTAGCGGTCGAATGTTTCGCACCAAACTATGGTTGCCTTCGGCAAAAATCAAAACGGATCCATTTTGCTGTAGGACTTGATTGGTTTTCTGAAAAGTCCTTTGGTTTTGAGGAATGGTGGAAAAACCATCCAAAACACGATATACAGGCAGCATTTGAATGAGGTTCAATAAATACGCTGCTATTGGATTTTTAAATACAGCTGCGCGAGTCAAAAAATAAGGACGAATCGAAATATGGGTTGCAACCAACAAGGGATCAATTAGCGCATTTTGATGGTTGGCTACTAAAATAAGGGGTTGATTTTTGGGAATATTTTCCAGTCCCTCCACCACGATTTTTTTGTAATAGATATGCAAACCTATTTTTAGTAAAAACCGCAAAGTCGTGTAAAGCAACCTTCTCATGCGTACTTTTTCCAGATGCTTGCCAAAATGATTCCAGAAATAAGGTGCCAAATTCCCCACCAAGCGGTAATCAATGCCATGCCACCCAGTCCGGCGAAGAAACTGAATATGAGGACCAGTCCAAGACCGGAATTTTGAATACCTGTTTCGATGGTAATGGTTTTTACATCTTTGAAAGGCAATCGAGCGAGTTTAGCCGCCAGGTAGCCACCTCCTAAACCAATAAAATTATGTGCCAGTACCCAAAGGAAGATGGCACCGATATAGGTTTTAAAGAGTTCGTAATTGCCAAGAAGGGCAAGTAGTACCAGGGCTCCAAATATGACAAGGCTGAGTGGTTTGATTGCC
>JAXISU010000493.1:0-1904 GCA_034680425.1 Cyclobacterium sp. | reverse complement strand
CAAGCTCGTGGAGCAAGGAAGAAACTTTGCCAACAAAATCTGGAATGCCTTCCGTCTCGTCAAAGGATGGGAAATAGATCCAAGCCTCGATGGCGCTGCCAATGCAGCAAGCATTGAATGGTTTGAACAGCGATTCTACCAGAGCTTGAGCGAGATCAACGAGCACTTCGAGAAATTCCGAATTTCAGATGCCTTGATGGCTACTTACAAGTTGGTCTGGGACGACTTCTGTTCCTGGTACTTGGAAATGATCAAGCCTGCTTACCAGCAGCCCATAGATCAGGCCACCTACGACAAGACCTTGGAGATCTTTGAAAATATCCTGAAGATCCTACATCCTTTCATGCCCTTCATTACGGAGGAATTGTGGCACCAGATCAGCGAACGTTCCGTTGAAAATTCCTTGATCCTTGCGGCTTGGCCAGAAACCAAGCCCTACGATGCTAAGATTACGGAAGATGCAGCACAAGTGTTTGAGGTGGTATCTCAAATCAGAAACCTCCGTGCTTCCAAAGGCATGTCTCCAAAAGAAGCGCTTGACTTGACTATACGAACCCAGAACCCAGGTTTATACAACCGATTTGAATCCGTGTTGATCAAGCTGGCCAACCTTTCCTCTCTCCAGTTTGGCGATAAAGTGGAGCAGGCCATGAGTTTTGTGGTGAAAGCAGACGAATGCTTCATTCCTATGGGTGACTCCATCGATGTAGAAGCGGAAAAAGCCGCCATCCAAAAGGAACTGGACTATACCAAAGGCTTCTTGGCTGGGGTGGAGAAAAAATTAAGCAACGAACGCTTCGTGGCTGGCGCTCCTGCACAAGTATTGGAAATGGAGCGAAAGAAGCAGGCCGATGCGGAAGCAAAAATCAAGGCCCTAGAAGCAAGTTTAGCCCAATTGGGATAAGGTATCCCTCCCGATTCTTGAAAGTTCAGGGATCGGGAGGTTTACTTCAATTCCCGAATTTTTAGGTTGCGAAAAAGCACTCCCTGTCCTTCACTTTGCAGTCCGATGTAGCCTGAACGAAGGGGCGTTCCATCGACTTTGAGGGATGGATTGTAGCGGTTGGCCACCCCTCCCCCGATTTGAGGAAAGGAATAGGTCAAAACCGTATCGCCATTTACCAAATGGTGCACAATGGAGTCTCCAAAAACAATCAGTTCCGCTTTCACCCACTCATCCCAAGCAAAGGTTGGGGAAGAAGAATCAATGCAGTGCCGGGGATCGATTTTGCCATGATATACGATGTCCGTACCTGGGGAACACATATTTCCTGTAGGTCGCGGCTCTCCCTCCTTTTCTCTGGCTAGCATCTGGTATTCCACCGAAATCGGCCAATCCTGTTCTTTCAAGATGCTTTCTGGAGCCTGCGAGTGAAACATCACTCCAGAATTGCGATAGGTGTAACTGGGTGCAGTGGGCACAAACTGATCGGTGAATCGATATTCCCAAACCAAGTGGAAGCTCGAGAAGGGCTTTTCGTAAAAGAGGTGTCCGAAGCGATCGTCAAACTCTCCATACCTGTCGTAATTGACCGCTATGGCCCCATCCTGTACCCGGAAGGTTTCCGCATAGTTATCACCCACCTCGTGGTGGTGGATCTTGGGAACCCAGCCTTTCAGGTCCTTGCCGTTAAAAAGCACTTGCCAGTCGGATGCATCCGGATAAACTTGGGTACTACCTTGCATAGCGCTCTCAAAAACAGAAAGGCCAAGCGTCAGGAAATACAGGATAAATGCGAGGATGGGCATAGGTAACTTCTAGTAAACCAAACTACAAAATCTTCCCCAAGAAGGACCTTCCTTTTGGGCACTTAATGACTCCAGTCGTAAGCATCCAATTGTTCGAGGCAGGCCACCAACAAGGCAATGGAATCGGCAATGTCCTTCTTGTGTGCCATTTCAAT
>JAXISU010000492.1:0-1906 GCA_034680425.1 Cyclobacterium sp. | reverse complement strand
TCAACCCAGTTACTGGATCCTTCATCGTTTCAATAAAACCTAGATCCGTTCCATTATTTACAATGACTAAGGCTGCAATTCCTGGAATCACCACAATTAATGGCATGAGTAACTTCAAGAATCCTGCAAAAATCATCCCCTTCTGAGCCTCATCCAAATTTTTGGCTGCAAGTGCTCGTTGGGTGATGTATTGGTTGAATCCCCAGTAGCTGAGGTTGGTAATCCACATACCGCCAATCAACACAGATAAGCCAGGTAAATCCAAATACGCATCTCGAGTACCTCCCTTTCCATCCGAAATCATCATCTCACCTTTGGAAAGAATCATTGAAAAATGCCCTGGAACTTCATTTCTCAGGATGGTCAAGCCTTCCCAAGCATTTCCATTCCCTACCATTCCCAAGGCAATGTAAGTAGTGGCTAGTCCACCCCCAATCAAAAACACGACTTGGATCACATCGGTCCAGGCCACCGCCTTCAATCCCCCATAGATGGAATAGAGCATCGCGAAGAGCGCCAATCCAATGATGCTGTAGGTCATTGGGATTCCGAGAATGGTGTTCAAACTCAAGGCACCCAAATACAAGACCGAGGTCAGGTTGACAAAGACATACAAGAGTAGCCAGAACACCGCCATGGTCGTACGAACTCGCGCATCGTAACGATCAAAAAGAAAGCCTGGCATGGTGTAGATCCCTTTTTTCAAATAAACGGGCAAAAAGAAAATCGCGACGACCAAAAGGGTAGCCGCAGCCATCCATTCATAGGTGGCGATCGCCAGCCCGAGTGCAAAACCGGAACCAGACATGCCAATAAACTGCTCCGCAGAGATGTTGGAGGCAATCAGGGAAGCTCCCACAGCCCACCAAGGAAGGGCCTTACTGGCAAGAAAATAGTCATTGGAATCTTTTACGTGGCCTTTTTTTTCACGGGACACAAAGAATCCCATGCCAACAATTAGAAATGCGTAGCCAAGAAAAACGAGTAAATCAAGAGGTTGTAAGAGCATAGGAAAAAGGAAAATAGGTTGATTTGGGTAAAATAGAAGACTTTTTGTTCCAAAGGAATAAATCTAATGGCTAAATATAAGCGATTGCATCAAAGGTGTACACACCGATCGCACCAATTCTAGGAAAATCTTTGTCCGAAAGATTCAAAGTCAAAAAAACTAGTTGCCTGGGAACCTAATTTCTTCGAGTGGAAACTAGGATAAGCCGATATATATCAATCCTAAAGACTGAGTCATCTTAGTGTATCGCTATCGTGCAACGAACTGTTCGAATTCGTTCATATTTAAGATTTGAGTCTTAAATCTCGTGAAATTACGGGAGGTCAACCCCTTAAATTGAGGGATAAATAGGGATTTATTAAAACAGAAACTGTAGATTTGACTCTATTTTGGACTTAGCATCATTTTTGGAGCTTTCCGACCTATGGCAAACAAAAGCAGTGTTTTTGATATGATTGGTCCCATCATGATTGGACCATCTTCTTCGCATACTGCTGGCGTAGTTCGAATTGCACGAGCTGCAATTCGTGTTTTAGGAGGTATTCCTGATGAAGCAAACGTGACCTTTTATAATTCCTTTGCCAAAACTTACGAAGGGCATGGAAGCGATAGAGCCATTATTGGAGGACTTATGGACTTCAAAACGGATGATATCCGAATTAAAGACGCCTTGGAAATCGCAAAAGAAAAAGGATTGATTTATAGTTTCAAATCCATCGGAAATTCTTCGATCCACCATCCGAACACCATCAAACTCCAGTTAAAAAAAGGAGAGCGACAGGTAGAAATCATAGGAGAAAGCTTAGGTGGAGGAGTTATCAATATTTCCGAGGTGGATGGGTTTGTAGCCAACTTTTCGGCACAAAATCATACCTTAATTATCAAGGCAGATGATGC
>JAXISU010000491.1:0-1911 GCA_034680425.1 Cyclobacterium sp. | reverse complement strand
TTACCAGCAAACGGGCAATTGCATGTAGCCAATTCCATGGCGATTCGGTACGTGAATTTTTTGGGTAGACGAACACAAGAAATTTGCTGCAATCGTGGTACTTCAGGCATCGATGGAAGCAACAGTACGGCGGTGGGTGCAAATTTGATTTCTCAGGAGCCAGTAACCCTGCTCACTGGAGACATGGCCTTTTTCTACGATCGGAATGCCTTTTGGCATAATTACCCCATGCCAAACTTGCGGGTGATTGTACTCAACAACCATGCAGGCGGGATATTCCGATTGATCGATGGACCGGCTCGGCAACCCGAGTTGGAGGAGTTTTTTGAGACCAAACAATCCTTGAACGCTAAGTCGCTTGCTTCAGAATATGGGTTTCACTATGCATCAGTGACTACTTCGGAGGAACTGGAGTCTGCCCTAGTGAAGTTTTACGAACCCAGTCTTCAGCCAAAAATCATAGAAGTAACCAGCAGTAGTCCTAGGAATGCCGACATCCTCAAAAAAATAAAAGGAAGCATTTCTGCTTCCTTCGTTAACTAGAGCGATTGACTTAAGCTCCTATTTTTTCTGAAATACCCGAATGTAATCCACTTTCATTTCCTGAGGAAAAACTGTAGTTCCGTCGGGCATACCGGGCCAAGTACCACCCACTGCGACATTTAGGATGAAGAAGAAGGGTTTCTGAAATTCATTCAATTCCGCTGGCCGAATGTCAATGACATGGTATTGGACATTGTCTAGTAGCCAAACGATCTTTTCAGCATCCCAAATAATCGAAAAAACATGGTATTCATCATTGAAAACTCCAAAGGGTAGGCTGGTTTTTCCCCCATAATTGGCATTGCTGCCGGCGTTGTCCCAATGCACGGTTCCGTGGATAGTTCCATCTCTATTTTCGGCACTTCCGCCAACCAATTCCATGATGTCAATTTCTCCGCATTTGGGCCAACCGACCTCTGAGAAATTTTCGCCCAACATCCACAATGCAGGCCATATTCCTTGTCCTTTGGGAAGCTTTGCTCGGATGTCAACTCTTCCATAAGTAAAAAACTTTTTCCCTTTGGTAATCAACCTGGAAGAAGTGTAATTCTTTGTGCCAGCACTTTCCCTTTTTGCGGTGATGATCAAGTTGCCATCCTGTAGGCTTGTGTTCTCCTTCTTGTAAAACTCCAATTCCTGATTTCCCCAGCCGCAATTAGCAGGACATCCATCCCCTAGTTCAAAAGTCCAATCCGAGGAAAGCGTAGCATCCGAAAACTCATCTGACCAAACCTTAGTGTATCCATCGTAGGTATCGGGACTTGTATAGCCTGCATTTGGACCCAGTCCCAGCAAGGTTGAAGTCATACTAATGGGCTGAGAGGCTACCACGTAATCCGTTTCTGTGGCATGGGCCTGTACATTTAATTGAAAATTACCTTTTTGGGTAAATGTCTTGGAGGCAGTATTTCCATCTACACGCTGGGCAGTCTCCCCTGGAGTGCCAAAGTTAACCTTGAAAAAAGCTGCATTATCCGCTTTAAAATTGGCCTTGACTACCCCGTTAGCGAGGTATTCCACGGTCACAACTAGGTTATCAGGCAATTTGACCTGAGGCTCAGCCTCACCTTCCGAACAGGAATAAAAGAAAGTAGTGCCAAAAAGCAGGATGATGAGCGCAAGAAATTTATGCATAGGGTTTTTGTTTTGCCCGAAATATAAACGGAATATGGATTATCCGCAATTCTAATAGTTGGACAATAGGAGAATTAAATCCTGAAGTTAAATTAACTCCAACACCTTCCCCAATACCGGATTTCGATTGGTTGTCTTCCAGATCATACTGAGTTCGGTAAATGCAGCAGTGCCTGGGATCACCATGCCACGCACAGGTACCGCATAGCCCACCAGGAGCGAGCTGGGCACGAT
>JAXISU010000490.1:0-1911 GCA_034680425.1 Cyclobacterium sp. | reverse complement strand
ATTATTGCAGCAATTCCAGAGCAGAACTAAAGCACTTTTGTAGTTTACTTTTTGGTTAACCCAGTTTAGCGATAAGGATGACGAAGCATCTTTTTACAAAATCAAGTAGGGCAAGAAGAAAAAAAAGGTGCTTCCTTTCAGAAACACCTTTCTCTAGGTATTGAGTGCTTAGGCTGTTCGTAACTTAATAATTTTAGTTGCATGCAAGAGTTTGACTATGGGATACGTTGGGTCAAATTCATACCATTTTACCGCGAAATTCGGTCGGTTGGGCAACTTGTGGTGGTTGTTTTGGAACAATTCACCCAGCATCAACACATCCAATAGCAATGAGTTTTTGGACTCGTCATTGTTGTCAAAGTTGGAATAGCCGTACTTATGTCCACTCCAATTGACAATGGCACCATGGACTGGACCCATCAAAAAGTGGATAGGCAGTAGAAAATACATCCACCAATGAGTGCCTGCAAGTTCAAAATAGGAAATACACAGGAAATAGATGGCTACATACAATACCCCCCAGGCAATTCGGACGGTCATGTTATCTGCAAAGCGGTCAAATCTATTCCAATCAGGGATATCCTTCGAAAATCGTTCTTCAGGCTTTAGTTTAAACCCGAAGTAGTCGTTGTAAATATTTTTGGTCTTCCACATCATTGAAAATAGATTTTCGGTGTGGTGTGGGCTATGTGGATCCTGCGGGGTATCCGAATAGGCATGGTGCATGCGGTGCAGGATGGCGTATGCTCGAGGGGAGAGGTAAGAACTCCCTTGCCAGATCCAAGTAAAAAAGTAGAAAAACTTTTCCCAGTATTTGTTCATCACAAACATTTGGTGCGCTGCATAGCGGTGAAGAAAAAAGCTTTGGCAGAAGAGAGAGAAATACCAATGCAGGAGAAAGAAGATAATAATAATCACTTGGATGGATTTTTAATGGTAAACAAAGATAGGAGAAGGGGCCGACTAAAATGAAAAATTCCACCAATGGTTTCGATCCCCTTACCCTGATTTTTGTCAGTGAAGTAAGTTTTAGTGAGATTTTCACCTCATTTTTTTAGTAAAAACAATAAAATAAAAGATATAAAATTTAAAAAATGAATTAAAATGACTATATTTTATCTATTAATTATTACAAAAAATGCGTTTCTTTTTTTCTTCTGAAATCATCTCTAGTTCTTCTTTTCAACTTCCATCTTAAAACGTCTAATCCATGAAAAACTCATCGTCAACCACATCCTTTCTCTCCAAAGTCCTTGTCGGAGGGATTTCTGTATTTTTAGCAGACTTTCTGCTGAGTGGAGTTCAGATCAGTAGCCTACTGTCTGGAATTATCCTAGTGGTGGTCATCATTCTGATTAACTTCACCATTAAGCCATTAATTGTGCTTTTAACGCTTCCAATCAGTTTGATCACGTTTGGACTGTTCTTATTGGTCATCAATGCCGTCCTAGTTTTGCTGGCCGCTGAATTGACGCCGGGATTTACTGTAGATGGGTTTTGGTGGGCCATGGCTTTTGCCCTCATTCTTAGCGTCATCAACAGTGTTTTGGGGGTAAGTCTCGATTCAGGCAATTAAATTCTTGTCTCCGACCCTTCGGTACGCTTTCTGGGTACCATCCTGCTGTCTCGCATAGATCGTTTCACCCTTGCTCTGGTGGACGGTCACGAGCAGGATGTATTTTTCTTCCTCATACATAGACTCTGGCTTAATGGTAACTGCCTGGAGTTCCAAATCAGCCTTAGGAACGCAATGGTTTAAATTAGCGCTATCCACCATGTAGCGTTCCTCTTCTGGGTCAATGCCGATGATTTTGCGCTGATCAGAAACCCCGATTAGGATAAGACCTCCTGTCGAATTTGACATCGCAGATAGGGTCTTGGCTATTTTTTCCTGTGAACTAATTTGCTGCT
>JAXISU010000489.1:0-1918 GCA_034680425.1 Cyclobacterium sp. | reverse complement strand
TTTTCCGGTAGCGTTTTTCCAGTTCGGCTGGTTGATCAAGGAGGGAAAGAAGCGATTCGTTCATGGGCTGTGGTGTTGGTTTGTGGGAAGTATCAGTTTAGTTTGTCAAGAGGCCTTGTTTTGGCGAATTAATTGTTCGAGAAAGTCCAAATGGGCCTGGAATGCTTTTTTTCCTTTTTCGGTGACCACATAAGTGGTCAGGGGTTTTCGGCCCGCAAAAGACTTTTCGACCCGAAGAAATCCGGCTTGCTCCAAGGGCTTGAGATGGGAAGCGAGGTTACCATCCGTCACTTGCAGTAATGCCTTAAAGGAGTTGAAGTCGTAACGGGCATTGACCATCAAGATGGACATGATGCGCAAGCGCAGTACGTTGTCAAAGGCCTTGTCGTAGCCTTCTTGGATTTCAACGCTCATGTCGGAAGTACATCAGGGTTCCATAGATCACATGGAATAAACCAAAACCCAATGCCCAGCAGAGTAATCCAAAATCTGGGAAGAAGGCGGCAATTAAGCCTAAGACGAGTTGGGTGAATCCCAGGTTTTTGATTTCTCCTAGAGTGAATTGAGCAGATTGCACCAAGCCTATGCCGTAGAATAGGAGCATGGCTGCAGGAATGAGTTCAAAAGTACTTTCATGCAACAGGGCAAAGCAAAAGAAGCCACCGAGTGCAACGGGAAGAAAAAGAGCTACTAGGAAGCGTTTGCTTGCTGGCGACCAAAAGGGTTGGGTAGCGGCTGTTCCTTTCTTTTTACTTAATAAATAGGCGGTGCTTACTGCTGCGATTAAGGTGACCATTCCCAACAAAAGCAGGCGATTTAAAATCTCTCGAAAGGAAAGGGGCTCTGTACCGCTGTTTGGAGAATAGATCCAGTACCAGGCCAATCCCGCTGCGGCAAGGGAATAGATCCCTGCTAGTATTCCTGAAAGGCCACTCAAGGATAGGAAGCGCGTGCTGCGCTCCATCATGGATTTGATTTCTGCTAATTCGTCTTCTGGCTTTCTCATTTTTAAAAGTACTTTGAAATACAAAGTAAATGTTCAAATAGTTAGTATCCAATTAAAGGCGAAAAAAAGATAGGGGTAGGGATGCTTGTATGGCTTTCCTCGGGTTGAAACCCGAGGGTAGGTAATGGTTCGTCCGCTACGGCGGACTGGACCACCTCTGTGCGGATCGGCCTACCTCTGATCTGCGTAATTTTTCCTTTAAGATCTGCGTAAAAAACAGAGCACAAAAAAAGCCCCGTTCGGGGCTTCTTATCGATTCTTTTGATTATGGATTACTGGAACAGCTGCGGAGCAAATTGGCTCAAGTATACGCGCCAGTTTCTCCAGGTATGTCCACCCTCGCTTTCTACGTAGGTGTGCGGCATCTTCATTCCCTTCAATTTGTCCAAGTACTCCTGGTTGGCTTTGTAGAGGAAGTCCGTTTTGCCAATGGCGATCCAATAGAGCTTGTACCCGTTGTCTTGTTGGGTCTTCAAGGTTTGGTCGAAATTGCTGTATACCCGACCCGTGGCATCTTCTCGAGGCATGATGGCGGCGGAGAACAATCCGATGTAATCAAAGGTGTTGGGGTAGTAGCGGGAGATGTGGAGGGTATGAAAGCCGCCCATGGAAAGCCCTGCGACAGCACGCTGCTTCTTTTCTGCCTTCACCCGATAGTTGCTCTCCACAAAACGGATGATGTCTTCAAAAGCTCCTTCGTAGGTGCCGTCCATGTTTTTGGGGATCATAAACTGAGGCTTGTAGAAGTTTTTGCTTCCCTCACCTGTCGCGCCATCTTGGATGACGTTTCCGTTAGGCATCAACACGAGCATGGGTTTGGTTTTGCCTGCTGCGATCAAATTGTCCAGAATCTGAGCTGTACGACCCAAATTGATCCAGGCCTCCTCGTCTCCTCCAGCACCGTGCAAAAGG
>JAXISU010000488.1:0-1927 GCA_034680425.1 Cyclobacterium sp. | reverse complement strand
CATAGGATGTATCTCCCCAGGTAAATAGGCCGTGACCTCCGAGCATGATGCCTCGAATGCCTGGATTTTTGTCCAAGGCCTCCTTGAGTTTGAGCCCCAAGTCAAATCCAGGTCGCTGCCAGGGCACCCAAGCGATCGCTCCTTTCCAGAGGGTTTTGGTGATTTCCTCTCCATCCTTGGAGGCGGCAATGGCGATGGCTGCATCTGGGTGGAGGTGGTCGATGTGTTTGAAGGGCAAAAAGCCATGGAGGGGCGTGTCAATGGATGGTGCTTTGGAGTCCAAGTCGTAAAGGCAGTGTCCAAATAATCCCACCATTTCGTCTTCGTGTTCCAAGCCTCGGTAGATACCTTTTAAGGCATTCAATTTGTCTACATACAGCCCTGCAAGACCAGAGCGGGTCATCGTCCCGATATCTCCGCCTGAGCCTTTGATCCACATCACTTCTACCCAGGTTTTGGTCAAGGGGTCTAGTTCTTTCGTTTTGCAGGAAGTATTGCCTCCCCCATAATTTGTGATTCTGAGATCCGCTCCGAGGAGGTTGGAACGGTAGAGGAATAGGTCAACTTCATTGCCTTCGAGTTGTGCAGCTTTCTCCTCATTCCAGAGGTAATTCACGTAGTTAAACTGAGTGTTTGGGGTATTCATACGGGATGGGAATCAGTTATTCACAAGATTAGTTAGGGTACTAAAAATAAAATTTAAGCAGGCAATGCTTCCTAAAGTAAGGATTCTCAGCCTATCTCAGTAGTTGTCTTTTTTAAACATACCACCGAATGATTCAAATTACACTAAAAATCTAAAATCCGGAAGATTTTTTGATTGAAGGTTAAAAAGGTGTTCTAGATTGAGAGCAGAAACAAGTTTGAACAGCAAAAAAAACTCCTACCTGAATTCAATCAGGTAGGAGTTTTAGGAATTTAAAGTGTTTCTCGGAAGAGCTTAAAACTGGTTTTTAAACTGCTCCATTTTTTGATCTACCAAGGTGTCTACCATAAAGGAAACAGCGAAAGTTTCCCAAGCAAGAGTTACTTGAGCTACCTTGTTGTTGCCAGCAGAAATGTGGTACTGAAGACGCTCGGTAGCACCAACAGTTGCAGGAGTTGCCTTCACAGCCACAGCATCGTCAGCAGCAAGTGCTGCCTCATCGATCTTATTGTCTTTCATGTAGCTGTAGATGCTCTCTGCTTTTTTGTTGAGGTGGATGGTCCACTCACCAGAAGCTGCAGGAGTTACAAAAATGGAGTACTTACCAGCTGCCAAATTCTTACCACCTACGTTCACCGCAGTGCTGAATTCGATGATGGTCTGGCCATTGGCACCAGCTCTCCAGCTTTCGCCGTACTTGATGATTCCACCAAATACTTTTCTGCCTTTCACTGCAGGAGAAGAGTAGTCGATGCTGATTTTGGTGAAGCCAACAACTTGGCTTACATGAGCTGCAGGGCTAGCTGCTGGCTGCTGGATTTGTGCCTTAGCAGCAATAGAACCGATTAGCAAGAATGCCAAGGTCAAGAAAATAAAGTTTTTGTTTTTCATGGGGGTAGGTTGTGAATTGAATTGTGAAGCTAACAAAAATAAATAGGCCCTTGTTTGCCTCCAAAATAATTTCTCCAGAACCTGATTTTTATCAGCTTTATAATTACCACTTTACTATACCTTGTTTCCGGCTTGAGTGGGCTTCTTCACTTATTTTTCAACGGAATTTTTTAGAGCGTTTCGTGCAAGCTTTTGATTTTGTTTTTTACCAAGCGTCCAAGATTCTATGCAAGAATTTGTTATTCCTTTTGGTCAACTAGGTATTGGGGATGTGGGAAAGGTAGGAGGAAAGAATGCTTCCTTGGGGGAAATGGTTGTACAGCTCAGTTCCCTGGGCATACGCATTCCCGAAGGTTTTGCTACCACTGCTGCTGCCTTCCGCTTACGTTT
>JAXISU010000487.1:0-1929 GCA_034680425.1 Cyclobacterium sp. | reverse complement strand
CCGGTTCACCTGAAATCAGGGCTTTTACTTGAGGAAGTAACGCTTGGTAAATTTCTTCTTTGCTTCCAGCTTGAGGAAGGAATAGGGTTTCAGCCATGGTAATAAATGTCTAGTTGATCCTCCCCAATCGCATGCGACTCGGCAGGAGTTTGTGTAAGTTTCGGAGCGGAAATCCCGAGTTCAAATTGAATGGGCGCCGTAAATACGCGGGCTTCGTCCCAAAGGCCTGCTGCCAAAAACTGATGGATGGTTTGACTTCCTCCTTCAATCAGGACACTTTGTATTTGACGGGCATGTAGATCCGCCATCAAGGCCTCTAGGGAAAGTTGGGGAAGCTGCACCCACTCCAGGTTTGTCAATTTTTCACTTTTCAAGAGATTGTAACAAAGGGTGGGGATCTGCTGATCAAAAAGATGCAGGTCAGCAGGCAGTTCCAACTTGGAATCCAGCACCACCCGAATGGGATCGGATCCGGTCCAGTCCCGTACATTCAGTCGAGGATTGTCGTGAAGGGCTGTATTTTTTCCCACAAGGATGGCCTGCTCCGCTGCCCGCCATTGGTGGACAAGTTGCCTGCTTTGCGAACAACTGATCCATTTGGAGTCAAAGTTTTTCCTGGCAATAAACCCATCCTGAGTTTGTGCCCATTTAAGTATTAGGTAAGGTCGATGCTTTTCCTGCTGGCAAAAAAACCGACGGTTTTGCCATCTTGCCTCTCGCTCTAAGAGGCCTACTTGCACGGATATGCCCGCCTCTTCAAGCAACTTTACTCCCTTTCCAGCCACAAGCGGGTTGGGATCTAAGGTGGCTACGACCACCGATTTGATTCCTTTTTCGACCAATAAATTGGCGCAAGGAGGGGTTTTTCCATAGTGGGAACAAGGTTCCAAACTGACATAAGCCGTAGCATCCGCGAGCAACTTGGGGTCTGTGACCGAAGCGATTGCATTGACTTCTGCATGGGGGCCACCATACTGCTCATGGTATCCTTCCCCGATGATTTTTCCCTCATTCACGAGCACGCATCCCACCAAGGGGTTGGGGCGTACGGCTCCTTTTCCTCGTTCGGCGAGGTCAAATGCACGTTGCATGAAAAGGGAGGAATTCATGGAGCCAAATTTAGCTCAATTCTTGTCATTCTCCGCAAATACGGGTTTGCCTTGACCCAATCTGACTGGATCAAGGATAAAAATCTGCTGCATTCCCGAGGATTCTTTGCTTCAGACACCCGAAATTTCTAGCGCTCGATGTACTTTTGTGCATGATGAATTGGGAAAAATTACTTGCCTTTGGGCGATTTGGAGAGCAAGCAAAAGGAACAAGCACGGACACAGCACGTTCTGAATTTGAAGTAGACTACGACCGCATTATTTTTTCTGCCCCCTTTCGAAATCTTCAAGATAAAACCCAAGTTTTCCCACTTCCCGAGCAAGCCTTCGTTCACACCCGTCTGACACACAGTTTGGAAGTATCCTCTGTGGGTCGCTCCCTAGGGAAGGCGGCAGGGGAGATCTTGCTTGAAAAATACCCCAAACTCAGCTCCAAGGGTATTACAGCCGCAGGAATTGGTTCGATTGTGGCAGCCGCAGCGCTGACCCATGACATTGGTAATCCTCCCTTTGGCCATGCAGGAGAAGAGGCGATCTCTGATTTTTTCAGGTTACACCCATTCGGCACGGCATGGAGGCAGCATGTTCGCGAGGACCAATGGGCTGACCTGATCAACTTTGAGGGCAATGCGCAAGGATTCCGAATGTTGGTGTCCAAGCAGAACGGATTGAAACTGACCTATGCAACACTCGCAGCCTTTACCAAATATCCGCGTCCCAGCTTGATCGTACAGCGGGATGTGGCTCGAAAAAGCCAAAAAAAGTATGGCTTCTTCATCAACCAACTCCAAGATTTTGAGAAAATGGCTCAGGAACTGGG
>JAXISU010000486.1:0-1939 GCA_034680425.1 Cyclobacterium sp. | reverse complement strand
TTGTATCTGGAAGCCTTTGTGAAAGCGGGAGCGTCTATTTTAACAGTTCATGTGGAGGCTTGTACGCATTTGCACCGCACCTTGCAGGAAATCAAGCGCTTGGGTGCACGGGCAGGAGTTGCTTTGAATCCACATACGCCTATTGAATCGTTGAGTGAAGTATTGGAAGAGGTGGACTTGGTCTGTGTGATGTCGGTTAATCCTGGATTTGGAGGTCAAAAATTCATCGAACACAGCTATTCCAAAGTGGCCAACTTGAAGGAAATGATTCTTAAAAAAGGAAGTAATGCCCAAATCGAAGTTGATGGGGGAGTTACGGATCAAAATGCCAAAGCCTTGGTCGAAGCAGGTGCCGATATTTTGGTAGCGGGGAGCTTTGTATTTAATGCTCCTAACCCCATAGCTACCATTGCTTCCTTAAAAGCAATTCAAGCTTAAATTCATGCTAACCTAAAGTTTTGACCCCACTAGCTTGGCCAATCATCTTCAGCAATCACTACTTATGCGAATCCATCTTCCTCTTCTTTTTCTCCTTTTTCTTTGTTCTGGTCAGCTTTTATTTTCTCAGGAGGTTAAACCTGAAATCGTGCTTACAGAAGCAGATTGGACGAAATATGCTCAGCTAGAGGTGATGACTTCTACCTTTTTAACTCAAAAAGAGGGAGAACTCAAAACTTGGGTCAAAGCCAAGGAAGAACTTGGTGGAGGAGCACGTTTTAATCAAATCAAGAGTGTATGGGGAAATGCCAAAAAAGAAACCGGTATTGAATTAACCGAGAAGGAACGGGCTGCCTATCAGGAATATTTAGGCGTTCAAGATTCCTTGCAAAAAATGGTGGTGACCTACCAAGCAGGATTGATTCGAGATGAGAAGGTTTTAGGTTTGGAGCTTTTTGAACAGCTATCAAAAATTATCCGTGATGATCCTGCCCAAAAAGAAAAATTGGTTCAAGAAGTGGCTCGTTTAAAAAAGAAAGCGAAGTAACTCTTCTAAAAATGATTTCCTTGAGCCTCAATACACCAAAAACACCTTCTTTTCGTTTCTTGACTATGCACAGAAGAAGGTTGTTCCTTTTGTTTTCTTTTTTCATGTTGGTGATTGCCTCGGTACAGGGGCAGGATGAGGATATTTTCGGGATTACGCGAAAGGCAAGAAATACGAAAAGTGATTCTCGGATGGGGAATATTTTTCGAAATGTGCGGGAACAATTCTCCTTTCAGCTTTCTTCTGGAGCAGCCTATTACACCTTGAATTCTGAGTTTTACAAGGGAGATGGGCAAGTATATCCCATCACCCAGTACCAAAATCAGGAGTATGGATATTTTCCTTTACCTGATACCTTATCCTTGACTTCCCGGCAACTGCTTCTGCCTACTGTGGAGGCAGGATTGCGATTGAACTTATTCAACATCCTTACTCTTGGAGGAGGTTATGGTTGGGAAAATGGCCGACAAGCACCTTTTGAAGGAGGTGGCTACCAGTTTTCGCTTCAGGGATCCGAATACAAGGCCACCAATTACTACGCCTCAGCAGGTTTGGTCTTGTACGATGCTAGCAGACGGAGATTTTTATTGAAAATGAAATACAAGAAATTCGATGGGGCTAATTCGGAACTAAAAATGCGGATGAAGCGAGAATACGAACAGCGGATCAGACAAAATTATCCTTGGAATATCAGTGTGGAAGCTGAGGTAGGTAAGGTGAAAGTAAATCAAGGCGAGCCTTTGGTTCCCAAAGTGTATCAAGCACGCCTTTCTGCTGTAGAGGATCAATTTACTTATGCAGGAGCTCTTCGCATCGGCTATGAGCTATCCGAATATGCTTCTGTGTTTGCAAAAGGAAAATACATGTTGCGTTCCTTTGTGAATAATTCTCCTGACTTCACTGCTTTTCCAATGAACCAAGAAGTGTATTCGGTTCAAGTTGGGCTTGCCATGA
>JAXISU010000485.1:0-1943 GCA_034680425.1 Cyclobacterium sp. | reverse complement strand
CTGTCGCGAGGATTTTGATGTTGGAACCACCGATGTCTATGACTAATACATTCATATTTGGGCTGCTGTTGGTTTAGGGCTATTGGACTAACCGAGATCCGAATGAAAGGTTTCCAAATCGCTGCTTAAAGATAGTACATCATCCGGCTAAACCGAATAAAATTTTGTGGTTTACTGCTAAATTTTCACTGCTCCATCGACACCGACATTCGTGCGATTTTCTAGAGGTGGATAGTTTTCTTTAGCTCAATTTATTTCAAATCCTTGTAGACCACATTTCGTAATTCGTTGCTAAAGTAAAACCCGTAGGGATTGGGGCTGCCTACTGAGGCCACTTGGGTCATGAATACCACCACCAACTTCTTGGCTGGATTGATGAAAAAGTGGGTGGAGTTGGCACCGCCCCAGAAATACTCACCCTTGGCTGCCGCGGGTCGATTGGCCATTTTTGGATCTTGGACGATGGCAAAACCCAATCCAAAGCCATGGCCGGGTTCCAAGTTTAAAGTACCCAACGCATCGTTTCCTATTCCATTTACCAAGGGCCCATAGGGATCGCTACTGTCCAACAGATCTGCATCTTTGGTTTGGTCCTGGATCATGAGGGCTACCGTTTCGGGCTTGAGAATGCGTTTTCCGTTCCATTCGCCTTGGTTGAGCATCATTTCTCCAAAGCGGACATAATCGGCCGTGGACGTAAATAGTGCATTGATCCCAGCAAATAGCGTATTGCCCGAAGCAGTGGGCTGCCCCATGGTGCGGGTAAGGGTACTGTCCGGCTTAAACGAGTACACCGTCGCAATTCGTTGTTTCTGTGCTTCGGATAGGTTATAGCCGCTATTGTTCATTTCCAACGGGGCGAAGATTCGCTCTTGCAGGTACTGGTCTAGACTTTTTCCCGATAACACTTCTACAAGACGCCCGACCACATCGGGGGAGAAGGAGTAGTTCCACCTGCTTCCTGGATCAAAGGCTAGCGGCATTTGGGCCAGTGCCTCGGTCCGTTGGGCTAGGGTTTTGAGTTTTCCATTCAATATGATTCCGTTCCAGATCTCCTTGTCATAAGGCAGGGCGGAGATGCCGTGGGTCATGCCCGAAGTATGGCTAAGGATTTGTCGTATGGTGATGGGGGTGGGTGCTGGGTGGGTACCTGCGGAGGATCCTTTGGTAGGATCGTTGACTACTTGGAGGTTGGCGTATTCAGGAAGGTATTTGGAGACCGGATCGTCGAGTTGGAACTTGCCCTCGTCATAAAGCGTCATCAGGGCTGCAGACACGATGGGTTTGGTCATCGATTGGATAAAGTAGAGTTCGTCTCCGCGGAGTGGATCCTTAGACTCTCGATCCCGCAGGCCGTAAGTTTTGTCGTACACGATTTTGCCATCCTGAAAGACCATGCCGTGTCCGCCAACCAATCTCCCTTCTTGCACTTCCTTGGAAAGGTACTGGTCAAATGCTGCAAAGGATTGGGCTTGAAGTTGGAATTGAACTCCAAGGATGAAGCTAAATACAAAAAGGAAGTGCCTGAGCGTGGATTTTTTCATGAGGGTAGCATTGATCTTTCGAAAATATAGTCAAAAAAAGAAATGCCATCCCTCTAAATTTCAATTTTTAAAGTCAAGAGAAAAGCGATAGGCTGAATGTAATTCGAAAGAAGTAGGGGGGTAACTGCTAAAAATCCACAGAAAGAAGGCTTTCCGAGTAAGAATCTAGACTAACGGAATACCTATAAATCAGCCTGAATCGCTTAATTTTGAACTGCAAAATGAAAAAAATACAATTTCCGGGGTTAAATGGGGTTCGCTTTATCGCAGCGTTCCTCGTCATTATTGACCATACGGAACTTTTTAAAAGTTACTTGGGGTACCCCACGCTCTGGGCAAATAGTTACAGTGCCTACTTAGGCGCCTTTGGTGTGAGCATCTTTTTTGTGCTAAGTGGGT
>JAXISU010000484.1:0-1951 GCA_034680425.1 Cyclobacterium sp. | reverse complement strand
GCGAGGCGACCAATTCTTCCGAATCCGTTGATTCCAATTTTAATCTTGCTCATTTGTACGTATTTTTTATAGGTCTAACTGCTAGTTTCTAATTGTTGTGAGGGTAGTTTTTTCTGTAAAACGCACTCATCTAAAGGCGAATTTATCACAAAAATCGGGTCTGCCCAAACCATTTCCCATCCTTTCGGAGCCAACCCTCACCTGCCCGCTTTTCAATCGATTTCGAAATCAAAAAAAGGAAGAATTTTATCTTGGTTAAGCCCCTAAACTCAAGTAAATCATCACGCTGACTCTTTCAAACCAGCGGAAATGAAAAAACCGGGAGAACCCGGTTTTCAGTTTATGCCAAGCCCGCAAGAAGCTGCTTGAAGGTGGCGCTTGGCTGCATGGCCTGTGCACACTTCGCAGCATCCGGTCGGTAGTAGCCACCGAGATCGATGGCTTTTCCTTGGGAACTGTTGTATTCGTCTACAATCTTGGCTTCTTGGTCTACAAGTGCTTTGGCTAATGCGGTAAATTTGGCTGCCAATGCAGGATCCTTGGTTTGCGAAGCAAGCGCCTGCGCCCAGTACAAGGCCAGGTAGAAATGTCCACCTCGGTTGTCCAATTTGCCGACCACACGAGCAGGTGACTTATCTTCTTCCAGCCATCGGCCTGTGGCCTGGTCTAGTGTTTCCCCCAAGAGGAGGGCCGTTGGGTTGTTGAAGGTTTGTCCGAGGTGCTCCAAGGAGACGGCCAAGGCCAAAAACTCACCCAAGGAATCCCAACGCAAGTGTCCTTCTTCGGTAAATTGCTCCACGTGCTTGGGAGCAGATCCTCCTGCGCCGGTTTCAAACAAGCCTCCTCCATTCATCAAAGGAACGATGGAAAGCATTTTGGCTGAAGTGCCTACTTCTAGGATAGGGAAAAGGTCGGTCAAGTAATCACGAAGCACGTTGCCCGTCACGGAGATGGTGTCCTTGCCTGCTACGATGCGCTCGCAGGAGAAAAGGGTAGCCTCGATTGGGGAGAGGATATGAATTTCAAGCCCTTTGGTATCGTGTTGAGGAAGGTATTTGTTGACCTTCTGGATCAGCTGCGCATCGTGTGCACGAGCCTTGTCTAGCCAGAAGACTGCAGGAGTATCCGACAAGCGGGCACGGCTCACAGCCAACTTCACCCAATCTTGAATCGGTGCATCTTTGGTCTGACACATTCTCCAGATGTCTCCTTTTTCCACAGCATGTGCAAATAGCTGCTTGCCTGCTGCATCGGTTACGACTACAGTACCGGCAAAAGGAATTTCGAAGGTTTTGTCGTGCGAACCGTATTCTTCCGCTTTCTGAGCCATCAAGCCCACATTGGGAACAGAGCCCATGGTGGCTGGGTTGAAGGCCCCATTTTTCTTACAAAAATCAAATACCGCCTGGTAGATTCCTGCATAGCAGCGGTCTGGGATGATCGCTTTGGTGTCTTGAAGTTTCCCTGCCTTGTTCCACATCTTGCCCGAAGTACGGATCATGGCTGGCATGGAAGCATCGATGATCACGTCACTCGGTACGTGCAGGTTGGTGATTCCTTTGTCAGAATTCACCATGGCTACGGCCGGGCTTGCGGCATAGCAGGCATCGATATCCTGTAGAATTTCTTCTTTTTGGGCAGCAGGAAGTTTCTCCAAGTTGGCCAAAAGGTCCCCAAATCCATTGTTGACATCTACGCCTAGCGCTGCTAGGGTGGCGGCATGCTTGGTGAATACAGGCTCAAAAAATACGGTTACCGCATGCCCAAAAAGGATGGGGTCCGATACTTTCATCATCGTGGCCTTCAAGTGCAAGGAGAAAAGCACCCCTTTCTTCTGGGCATCATCTTTTGCTTTTTGGATAAAGGCACGGTACTGGGATACACTCAAGGTGGAAGCATCGATGACTTCGCCTTCCTGAACCTTCAAACCAGATTTCAGCACTTCGGTGCT
>JAXISU010000483.1:0-1975 GCA_034680425.1 Cyclobacterium sp. | reverse complement strand
TGTGCTGAAGCCTGGAGGAAAAACCGTCATTCTTGAATTTAGTAAACCGAAGGCATTTCCAATGAAACAAGCCTACGGATTTTATTCAAACGTGATTCTTCCACAAATCGGGAAAATTGTATCCAAAGACAATTCTGCCTATACTTACCTTCCAGAGTCCGTAGCGGCCTTTCCTGATGGGGAGGATTTTCTAGCAGTATTAAAAAAAGTAGGCTTTCACAGCACCGTATGCAAACCACTCACTTTTGGCATCAGTTCCATCTACGTAGGGCAAAAGTAATTGTCCTCAGCCTCCTGTTGGGGTGTGTAGTGGCCAAAAGCAATGCCCAAGGGTACTTTGGATTGACCAACAATTCGGGCTCGGACGATAAATTCACTTCCTACGGGTTCTTCCTAGGCATGCATACTGCGAGCTACCAGCTCCGCTATTCTCCGGAATTTTTAAATCCAGCGGTTCCTGCCAACAATGCCATCCATTCCATTTTCCCCAAGTTCACCCCAGGATTTTCTTTGGGTTTTATTGGAATCCTGCGCTTTCACGATCAGGTGAACATGATTTTTACCCCTAAAATTGGGTTTTACGAGTACAAGGTGGATGTCAACTATTTCGACGGCACTTCGGCAACCACTCCAACTGGTCCTGACAATACTGCCATTCCCAGTCTAGGCTACCGGAGCGAAGAACTGGTCAATGAAGCGACTATGGTGGAACTCCCCGTAGTCTTTAAGTACCGATCCATGCGCTTCAACAATACCCGAATGTTCTTTGTGGCTGGCGGGAGTTACCTATTCAATACCAAAGCCCAGGAAGAGATTAACCTTGACCCCATCGTGACTGCCGGACGTGATTTTACCGTAGAAGCAGGGATGGGATTTGAATTTTACTTCAAGTATTTCAAGTTTGCCCCCGAAATCCGCTTCTCACACGGCATCAACAACCTTTACATCGCGGATAAAAACTCTCCCGAAATTCAAAATGCTATTGAATCCCTTCGTCGCAAAGGGATTACTATTTTGCTCAATTTTCAGTAACTTATTTTTTAGTCAACGGTCGGTTTACCTCAGTACACAGGCAGACCATAGTCCACTGCAGATTGTAGTTACCTAGCACTTGTTGTGAACTAATTTCTTGATTTGAATTCCAATTTGCTTTCGTCTGTGGACTGTCGACCGTGGACTGATTATCATATATTTTTTTTATCTCGGATGTCTTTGTCTATTTTGAGGTCATGAAGCCGAGCACCAAAACCGAAATCCTCGCAGGGGTCAGCACCTTTTTAGCCTGTTTTTACATCATCATCGTCAATCCCGCGATCCTTTCAGTGACGGGAATGCCCTTCTCCGCAGTGGTCACCGCCACCATCTTGGTGTCTTCCTTCGGGAGTTTGATGATGGGGCTCTACGCCAAAAACCCGATTGTAGTCGCTCCAGGCATGGGCATCAATGCCTTTTTTGCCTACACTGCCGTGTTGGGATTTGGGTTAACCATTGAAGAAGCCTTGGGGGCGGTATTCTGGTCAGGAATCTTGTTTCTCTTCCTTTCCCTCTTCAATACGCGAGAGAAAATCATTCGTGCCATCCCCAGTTCTCTGCGCCATGCGGTATCGGCTGGCATAGGGCTTTTCATCTGCTTTATCGGATTTCAAAACGCTCATTTTATCGTAGCCAATCCTGCCACTTTGGTGAGCATGGCTTCATTCAAGGATCCGGCAACGCTCACTTTTCTTGCCGGCCTGCTCTTTACAGGTGCCCTGACCTTACGAAAAGTTCCGGGCGCACTCCTTTTTGGCATTGCCTTCACTACCCTATTGGCCTGGCCCATCGGCCGCTGGTGGGGAGATGCCTCGGAGATTTCTGGAGGAGTAGCTACCCTTGTCAATTATACTGGAATTTTCGCTTGGCCAGATTTCAGTTTGGTAGGAAAAGCAGACCTAATTGGCTCTTTGCGCTACGTCTACCTGCCTGTGATTTTTGT
>JAXISU010000482.1:0-1987 GCA_034680425.1 Cyclobacterium sp. | reverse complement strand
TGTTAAATTTCCGACTGATGATGAAGCGGTTGAAAAAATCAAAATCCTGGTAGTTTCCAGTTCGTTTGTTTTCTACCTGGTTGATGGGATTTGATTGGTCTGTGGTTTTACCAAAAAAGGAGGAATTCTCCGTTTCCAGATTGGCCGAAAACCTAGGGATGTAAAGAATCTTGGTTTTATCGTTGGGGGTGTATTCCAAACGGAGATTGGCCTCGTGTCGGTGGTTGGTTCGGAGGTCTTGTGCTTGTTCGGTGTAGGTCACATCTGATTGGTCCGAAGTCACGAAATCCCGCACCCGGTTGACCAGTCCTATGTTTTCATTCTTGGTGTACCCGTAGTTGCCGGTGATTTTGAAGTGAGGGCCCCAGAGATCACTGTAGTTGAGGCCTAGGATGGAGGTGGTGACAATCCCTTCTTGAGGCCTGCCTTCGCCCTGGGATTGGGTAGCGGCATCACTGGAGTAGCTGAGTAGGTTGACATTGTTGGCCAGTCCCGTAAAGGTGAGCCGTTTATCCTCGTCGAAGGCGTTGATGCTGGCACCAGCGAGGTAGCGGTCCTGGTTGCCATAGCCGGCTGTGGTTTTTCCAAATTGCCCTTTGCGGCGGTTGGCTTTGGTGATGATGTTGATTGTTTTGAGGCGTTCTCCATCGTCAAAGCCACTGACCTGGGATTTCTCACTTTTCTGGTCAAAAATCTCGATGCTTTGAATGACTTCGGCGGGGAGGTTTTGAAGGGCTGCTCGCACATCCGTACCGAAGAAGGGTTTGCCATCTACGAGAATTTGGGCGATGTTTTCTCCTTGAGCCTGAAGCACACCCCCTTCAGAGATCACGCCGGGCAATTTTTCAATCAACACCTGTGCGCTGGCATCCTTCATGGTACGGAAGGCATCCGCATTGAAGAGGGTGGTATCGCTTTTTTGGGAGCCAGTGGCTCTTCTTGCGGCGACAATAATTTCAGATAAGGCCTGCTCTTCTTCTCGTATGGAGAGCGTTCCGAGTTGCAGGTCAGCTTGAATTTCTAGGGTTCTGAAAAGCGTCTGGTAGCCTAAGTACTGGACCTTGAATAGGTAGATGCCTCCTTTGATGGAGGTGATTTCAAACTGCCCATCTACTTCCGAAATGGTGCCAGCTACTTGGGTGGAATCAGAAAGGCGAAGGAGTAGGACATTGGCGTAAGAAATGGGTTGGGATTTGCCGGCCTCAAGTAGGGTACCCTTGAGACTGTAAGTTTGGGCCTGTATCCCCTTTATCGAAAAAAATAAGGCAATCGTAAGAAAAAGATATTTCATAGTTGGCGTGGGACAGAAGTGCTCTTGGAGTTCTTTCGATCCGCTACTTCTAATTACAAAGAAAGGAGTGAAAAGGTTTAAAATTTACGGGTTTTGGCTGAGCGGTTGATTTTTCGGTTTAACGAGCATTACGACCCTTTTTTGAATTTTCATCCTTGTTTTGAGGCCAATTTTTCCATTTTCCGACAATTACTGTCTCAAAATATGTTTATTTTAAAAACATTTAAATGTTTATTAAAGTAACATTACTACATTAGCACCTGTAAACGAGACGCACATGAACGAATCCGCTTCCATTCGCATCACGACCAAGGCCCTGAATTCAGGCAATTGCCAGGTCAAGTTTTTTATTGAAGACGAAGAAAATCCCCAGTACGGGTATTTGCTCTTGCACGAGACCAAGCCAGTAGGGGACATCTTAGAAGAGATCAAGGTCCGCATGGCCCGCAGAAGGGAAGCCTTGCTACAGGACAATCCCTTTTTTTCCATTGCTCCGAGTCAAGACGACCACCATTTTTACCTCTTTTCCGCATGAGTTACCTAGCTGCTAACCTTCGCTTTTTGCGAAAACTGAAAAACCTGACCCAAACCGAATTGGCGGAACAGTTGGATGTGCAACGCACGATGATATCGGCGTATGAGGATGGGCGTTCCGAACCCAAACTTTCTACCTTACTGATACTTTGCAATTTGCTG
>JAXISU010000481.1:0-1993 GCA_034680425.1 Cyclobacterium sp. | reverse complement strand
TTCAAAGCTTCCGACCCAGAAAAAAAGGAGAGCACCGCCACCACTGCGGATACGGCACTGCCCACCATTAGGCCTACGATCAATAAAGTCATCGAATCTTTTACTCTCCAAGCCACCAAGGTAACAAGAGCCAGCAAGCTGCCTGCCCCGAGGATTCCCGCTCCTGCAATAGCCCAAGAATTCAGGCTGCTAAGGGATACTCCAAAAGCGGCTCCAGCCAGCATCAGCAAGGCTACGCCTAGTCCCGCTCCCGAACTGATCCCTAGCACATAAGGCCCTGCTAGTGGGTTTCGGAAAAAGGTTTGCATCTGTAAGCCGCTCACACTGAGTCCAATCCCCGCCAAAATCGCTACCAAAGCCTTAGGAAGTCGGTAGTGCAGGATAATTTGCTCCCAGGAATTTTTAGCCCAAGTTCCCGTTACCATCCCTTCTACCATTTCCGCAGGTGGAATCCACACGCTACCCATGCTCAGGTTGAGCAAAAAACTCACCCCAAGAAGGAGGAAGGAAAGTGGAAAAAGGAAACGTCTGAAGGACATGGGTAGGGGGTAATTCTTGAAACTAAGGTTTGAAATAACCGGTAAAACCGATTCTTCCGGGCTAAAATACGGGAGTAAATCCCATTTCGACCGACTTAGTTGGGTAATTTTTGGTAAAAATAGGGTTGGTACTCAGGCAGTAACTGGGGATGTAGGATTTTTATCAGGTCTTTTAGAATCAAGTCGGGGCGCAAATACCCCAATTCAAAGTACTCCAAACCGCCTGTTTCCCCTTTCTTGGCGGTGTAGGTATACAGTTCCCCTGCCTGCCAAGCAGCAAAAGCTTGGTAGCGCGGTTCACGTGTCCCCATCTCAGTTCGTGAAGCAAAGTCTGCCGCCCCAATCCAAATTGGAGCCGAACTGGCCTGGTCCAGCACGTATTCGTAATTGAGTTGCAGGCTGCCCGAACCGGCATTTTCTTCAAAAGCATAGTTGCCCCCTGCTTGGTTGAGCAGTTGAGCTGCCCAGCTATCCGCACTGGGTGCATACCAAATGTCCTGATACATGACCCCGCTGAGTACCCTAGGTTTGTCTTTTTCCGGTATCGAACTCGCTAAGTTCGCCGCTTCGTTATAGTCTTTTTTGATTTGTTCAAATTGGGTCGCGGCGGCTTCATAGTTTCCCAATAGCACACCTGTAAACTTGATCCATTCGGCTCTACCCAAGGGGTTTTGCTCCACATACTCCCCGTTGATGAGGGCAGGGATGCCTGCTTGTTTGAATACTTCCAAGTACCGAAGATCTTCCCCCAAGGTGGAAATCATGATCCAATCGGGTTGTAGGTCCAACACCAACTCAGGATTTGCCGAAGGCCCCGAACCCAAGTCCTGAACTTTTCCTGCCGCAATTCGCGCTCTCGCTGCTTTAGAGGAAATCAGATCGAGTTGGGGAAAGCCTGCCAGCAGATCGGTCTGCCCCAAGGCATCCAAGTGGGGTACTTGGGTGGTAGAAGTGAGTACGACCTGATCAATTGGGAGTTGAATGACAGCATCGTAGTTTGCTGAATTGACCTGTACTCCAGAATCCAAGACCAGGTAGCGGTAGGTTTCGGAGGAACCTGCATAGCCCTTGTTAACTTCAATTTCCCAGAAGCCTTCACCCTGGTACAACTTGAATCCTGTGGCAAAATCCAGAGGGATAGCTGTTTTGAGGAGCGCTTCGGTTTTCTTTTCCGCGCAGGAAAGAAGCAGCAAAGCAATACCAAACCACAGCAAGCAGCTAAGCCGGTAGGGTAGGGATCGCAAAACGCTTGGGTAAGATTGCATGCAGGCCTTGGAGGAATTTTGACACAAGGTAAGGGGTAGCACTTGACTCTCAAAAAAATGCCCATCAAGTCCTTTTTTATGCACCGAAATTGGGCGTTATTTACATCGATTTTGGTTTCCAACCCGAGCGTTTCGGTTCTTGGAATTAAAAGGGAATCCGGTGCAATACCGGAGCTGTCCCCGCAACTG
>JAXISU010000480.1:0-2005 GCA_034680425.1 Cyclobacterium sp. | reverse complement strand
TCCGGGATTAATCGAATCCGTTCCCGAATGGCTCCAAACGTTAGGATCCCAAGAGTTGGGAGAGAAGTGGGAAGCTGAAATCCATGCGCTCAATGAAGAGGCAGAGGTGGTGCTGCGTGTGAATACCCTAAAAACTACCCGGGAGCGACTCAAAAACCTCCTAGAGGCCGACGGCATCCGCAGTTACCTGGTCAAAGGCTACCCCGATGCGCTGGTGCTTGAAGAACGTCAAAATGTGTTTCGTCACCCTTCTTTCAAGGAAGGCTTGTTTGAAGTTCAAGACGCGAGTTCCCAGCTAGTCGCTGCCGCACTCCAAGTGGAGCCGGGCATGCGGGTTATCGATGCCTGTGCTGGCGCTGGAGGAAAGTCATTGCATTTGGCAGCCTTGATGGGCAACAAAGGAAAAGTCATCGCCATGGATGTGGAAGAGTGGAAGTTGCAGCAGGCAAAGCTCCGAGCGCGTAGAAATGGGGTTTCTATTTTTGAACCCAAGGTCATCGAAGGATCCAAGACCATCAAGCGTCTCAAGGAATCTGCGGACCGACTGCTTTTGGATGTGCCTTGCTCAGGATTAGGCGTGCTGCGCAGAAATCCAGATACGAAGTGGAAGCTGTCGCTTGAGTCCATCCAAAAAGTGCAGGAAACCCAGCAAGAAATCCTGCAGAGCTATCCTTCCATGTTGAAAAAAGGAGGGCAACTGGTCTATGCGACCTGCAGTATTCTCCCTTCGGAAAATGAGGAACAAGTCAAAAAGTTTTTGGCAAGTGAGGCAGGCAAAGACTTTGAATTAATTGAAGACCGCAAAGTGCTTGCCCAAGAAAGTGGCTTTGATGGGTTTTATATCGCGAGGCTGTTGAAGAAGTAAGTCGACAGTAGCAAGTAGCTAGTATCAAGTATCAAGACGATTAGAACCAAGAGCCAAGAGATTAGACTTACTATTCTGCTGCTAGGAAACTCCTGCTAATCAGGAGCATCATGCATCTCGGCTCTTGTTTCTTGCATCTTGTTTCTGGAAAATCTTGCGGCTTGAGACTGATTACTTGATACTTGGTACATTGTACAATAATATTTTTCACATTCTAGTATTCCAACGCAAATTCCATGTAACTTTGACGGGCAAATAGGGTTCCCTACCACCGATATTTGCCATGAATAAAAACTCCTCGAAGTTTCTGTACGAAGCACTCACCTACGACGACGTGCTTCTAGTACCAGGATATTCTGAAGTGCTCCCTCGAGAGACTTCCACAGCCACTTGGCTCACCAAAAAAATTCGACTGAACATTCCCTTAGTTTCTGCTGCCATGGATACGGTAACGGAAGCGGAATTGGCTATTGCCATTGCGCTTGAGGGAGGTCTTGGATTTATCCACAAAAACATGTCCATCGAAAAGCAGGCTGCTCAGGTGCGCAAAGTGAAGCGTTCCCAGGCGGGCATGATTTTGGACCCCATCACCTTGGACATCAACTCCAAGGTACGGGACGCAGAAGCCATCATGCGGGAGTTTCACATTGGCGGCATTCCAGTTGTGGATGAAAATAAGGTGTTAAAGGGAATCATCACCAATCGTGACTTGCGATTTATCAAGGACCCCAATCGTCTGATTCGAGAGATCATGACTCGGGAAAATTTGATTACAGCCAAGTCCGGAATCTCCCTGGAGCAAGCAGAGGAAGTTCTGCAGGAGTACAAAATCGAGAAGCTCCCTATCGTAGATGAGGACGGCAAATTGACAGGACTCATCACCTACAAAGATATTTTAAAGCGAAAAGACAAGCCTTTTGCATGCAAGGACGAGTTTGGCCGCCTTCGTGTAGGTGCCGCTGTTGGCGTCACTGCCGATATCGTGGAGCGTGTGGAGGCATTAAAGAATGCAGGAGTTGACGTAGTTTCCATTGACACGGCGCATGGCCACTCCAAAGGGGTGATGGATACTTGCCGCAAAATCAAGGCAACCTTCCCAGACTTGGAAGTGATTGTAGGCAATATTGCCACTCCTGAAGC
>JAXISU010000479.1:0-2013 GCA_034680425.1 Cyclobacterium sp. | reverse complement strand
TACAGTTGCGCTTTTCGTAGCGTAGCACGTCGATCATCGAGAATCAATCCTTGACCTAGGTTGACGGAAGCTCCAGCTGACAACAAGCCATTGGTTGGAACTGAACTTTCGGAATTGAGGAAAGCCCCATTGTTTTGTTCAAAACTGCCCATCAGCTCCACCCCCATCCAAGTAGGTACGACCACACCCGCCTCTCTTTTTTCAAAGTAGGTAGATTGGTTAAACTCCTTTTTATCCAAATTGCCATACAGCATCGGATCAAAGCCACCACGAGCTTTGCGAACCTCCATTTGGCCTAAACGCAGATTGAGGTCTGCCTGGATGGCTACAGGATGGTAGTCTTGCACCCATTGCATATAATCTTCAAAGCTCAATTTCTGACCTACCTGCGCAAAAAGCGAAGTAGAAGCCAAAAGCCAGAAGAGAAATAGTCCTACCTTTTTCATTTATTCGCGGAAGCGGTTTTATCTTTTTCTTCTTGAGAATAGTAATCAGCTGGGAAGCCGTTGAGCTGTCGCCAGATTTCGTACCATACAGGTACATCGTTAAACAAGGCAATCCCTTCAGCACCCGAACCCATTCGCAATAGATCGGGCCATTTTTCTTCTTCTGGATCTTCAGTTACCAAAACGCGGTATTGGTTTGTCGGACCAGCAAACTGGTCAATGGCAATCACCACCCCACCAAAGGTACCGTTGGAGAGTTGAGGCCATCCTGAGAAGACAATTGCAGGCCACCCGTCAAAGATGAATCGCACCTTATTTCCTGGTTGGATCAATGGCAAGTCTACCGGTTCCACATACATTTCTACTGCCAATTCGGCATCTGCAGGAACGATATTGACGATTTCAGCCCCCTCCTTAATCGTCTCTCCAATACCCACTTGAATTGCTTTGGCAATGTATCCGTTTTGCGGAGCTAGGATGTATCGGTACTGAGAGCGCTGGGCGTAGTTGGAGTACTGATTTTCAAGCTTGGTCACAGTAGCTTCGGCATCAAACTGGCTAGACTTCGCAGTATACATGTCTGATTTTGCCTTGGCCACCTTATCCTTGAATTCGTTATCTATCGCACTTAAATCAATTCGTGAAGTGATAAATTCATTCTTACTACTCAAAAATTTGTTTTCAGAACCAATCAATTTGGCTTGAACCTCCTGGAACTTAAGTCTTCTTCCTTCCAAAGCTGTTACTGAAATTAATCCTTCTTTCAAAAGTTGCTCAGCGCGATCCAATTGGTACTTTCCAATATCAAAGTTGACTTTGGCCTGAACCAGCTCCATGCTATCCGATTGCACTTTTAATTCCGCAATCTTCAAATTGTTTCTAGCCTGTTGCAGTTTTAGGATGTTGTTTTGTTCTAGCGCGGAAATTTGGTTTTCCAAAGCCCCAACTTTTTCTCCATAGGATTCAGCAGCACTGGTTTTGGCATCTACCTGCTGCTGCGTTCGCGGAAGAAGCAAGGGGTCAAAAAACTCATCCTTGACCTCAGAGATTCTCAAAATGGTATCACCAGCAGCAACGAAGTCTCCCTCGGCCACATACCATTTCTCGATTCGTCCAGCAATGATGGAATGAATCGTTTGTGGTCGCTGGTCAGGACGAAGGGCGGTTACCAAGCCCTTGGATCGAATGTTTTGTGTCCACGGAAGAAATAGCATCAGGAAAAACACCACAATCATCCAACCTAAAATTTTCAGCCTTTTCCTACTTTCCTTATTGGGAAGTGTGGTCACCAAACTTTTTGCCCCACTAAAAGGAGCAGAATCTTGAATTCTATTTTTAGAAATATTCAACATCGCCAGTTAGTTTTTGAAGGTGAGATACGCATCATACTTTCCTTTAAATGCAAGTTTACCTGCATCTATTAGGATCACTTCATCCGCAAGTTGCTGCACACTTGGCCCATCAGAAATAAGTATCAAAGTCCAAGGCCCTTTCATGATGTAGTCAATCACGCGTTCCTTTACCTTGGGATCCACATAATTCAGAATGTTTTCCATAATCAAGGCTT
>JAXISU010000478.1:0-2014 GCA_034680425.1 Cyclobacterium sp. | reverse complement strand
TAAAATATGAAACTTTTTTATCCTTGAGATTGGCTGGAAAACTCCCAGGGGAATTGGAAGAGGCAGCAATTCAATTTGCTTTAACTAAATCAAAAGGGAATACAGAAGTTTCTACGAATATTGAAGAAACAATAAAAGAAGTATTTTCAGATGTACTGCATTTAGGTTTAACAAAAAACCTGAATTCCTTTAACTTGAATTCAATTTTTATCAAGCTTCTCTCCAAAATCACAGGTTCCGAAGAAAATAGGAGCATTGATTCTATTCTTGTGCCCTGGTTTACTTCAATGGAAATACCTTTTGTGAAGAAAGAAGAAAGTTATTTATTCAGTGTTGGGGTGGGACCAGATCATTGGAATGTGGAGATACGACCATCTGAATCGAAAAAAACAATCCATGTCTTTTCTTACCTTTCTATCACAGACGATTCACCTACATTAGAAAAATTAGAAAATGAAATCTCAATCATCAATGAGGAAATGAAATTTGGTGAATTAGAAATCGATAGAGAAACTAAAATTTTACTACTTAGTAGTGACCTCGATGCTACGATGTTAACTAACGAGGCGAATTTAAATTTAGCCTTGGAACCCATTTTCGGCACCATGAATGCAGTAATTGTGGCGCTTAAAGGATTTCACCCTAATGAACAACTATTCCTAAATGAATAGCATTTGAGGTGCCCCAGATTTGAAAAAAACTTTTTTCAGGTTAAAACTCACAACTTTTCCATTCCCGCTCAGCCTGTAGCAAGCAGGAGGCTTTGGCATTCCCGACACAAATGTATTTTGAAGCGCATGCACTGAGCTGAGCTTCAGTAGCCTGTACCGCAGAATCTTTCTCCCATGCTTGCTGGCAAAAGCAGGCGGAAATTTCCATGGTTGGAGGATTTGAGGAAGTTAAAGCGTTCTCCTTTTTTTGTTGGGGAAGGTAAAAAACGAGAATCAAAAAAAGGATCCATACGCCCACAACACCAAGATTGTCAAAAAGGGAGGCAAATTGCTCTCCTAACCATTTTAGATTTTCCAGGAGTAAATTGCTCTGACCCCTTTCTTCCTTTGGTTCCTTGTTGGATTGAGGATACAACTCCTGTAAGGCAGGAATAAATTGGGCCCGGATAAAGTCCATAGCTTCATCCTTTGCCAGATTGGGAACCACAATTCGAGAACCTTTCCAGGACTTGTACCAAGGGGAGCAGGTCAATTGGACCCCTTCTCCTACCTTCAACGCTTGCACAAGAATCAGATTACTTCCCTTGGTAGGATGCTCAAATACAATTCCTACTTCGGCAAATTGGGCGGAGGTATTAAAGACCCGCACCTCTTTTCCCAGTTTTTGAGTCAAGGCGGTGATTTTTTGAACTACACCGGAAACGGAATCTGGAAATTCTTGTGCGATCATAGGGGAGGTTAAACGCTGCTGATAAGGCTCCCTAAACTACTCTTTATTATAAAAACAACCTAATGGTGTATTTCCTGCACTTTTCAAATAACGTATAGGTAATTATTCAGGTCGAACGGCTTTAATCATCCAGTCGGCAAAGGTTTTTCTAGTTCCTACTTGGCTATGGGGCTGGGTTTGAAACATGTAAATTCCAATCAGCTCCTCTTTAGGGTCAATGAAAAAAATTGGGCCAGTGGCTCCACTCCAGGAAATCGTTCCTTTTCGTTTCAGCGTTTTACTGGTTTCTTTACGGACTATCTGGTAGCCAAAGGTAAAGCCCTCTGCCAACTGTCCTCCTTCATCAAAGTAATGTGCATTAATATTTAGCGGCACTTGATCCATTTTCATCAATGCGATGGTCTGGGCCTTGGCAATCTGTTTGCCTTGATATTTGCCATCATTCAGGATCATGACACAGAAAGTAAGGTAATCCTCTAAGGAGGAAATCAAGCCTCCTGAACCACTAAAATACACCTTGGAACCGGTTATTTTAATGCTGGATTCATTTCCTGGATCCACTAGACGAAGTCCATCCTTTCCATCAGGCGCGTAAAGTGAGGTCAGTCGGTCT
>JAXISU010000477.1:0-2014 GCA_034680425.1 Cyclobacterium sp. | reverse complement strand
GCCTGTGCGTTGGTTTGCGTTTTGAAGGCATTCGCATTGAAGGAGGTGGTGTCTCCTTTTTGCTCACCTACCACACTTACGCCCTGTACTAAAACTTCGCCGAGCACCTTCGTGTCTTCTAGGAGGATAAGTTCCCCAAGTTCCACTGGTTCCCGCATGCTGTGAATTTTGGTGATGGTTTTGTAACCCAAAAAGGTGATTTCCACCTTCACTTCTGGGATAAAGGGTCTTGCAATTTCAAATCTTCCATCCGCACCCGTGACGGTGCCTCGAAGTAGGGAGTCAGTGACGGTTTTGATGAGGACATTGGCGCCAATCATGGGCTTCTTTATCGCTCCATCGATTACTTGGCCCGTAAACTTTCGTTCAGGACGGGCTTGGTCCGTGGGGCGCTGTCCATAAGAGGAAAGCGTCACGAACAAGGATAAAAAAAGAAAAATTAGAACGGGGTAGCTTTTCATAAATTGGTTGTAGTTCACCTTCTTTGACTCCAAGGAGCAGGAAAAGGTTTAATTGATGTGTGTAGTAAAATTAGAATGGGAATTCTAAGGGATAAGTGGTTTATTTTCAGTCTAAAAGATCCCAAATCAAGCAGCTTGTAACTTGATCTCGGTATAAGAAATACCGTAATGGCTTTCGTGGTAGGTTACTTTTCCATCTTTTAGGAGCAATACTTGGGGAGATTCGTGTGGAATACCAAAGCGCTCGGCTACCAAATTGGAAAGGGAACGGTAGGCGATTAGGTCCAGGTAGTAGGGGGTAATTTGGGAAGAGTCCTCCTCCTTCCAATTGCGAAGCAGTCGATCCAAGGACATGCTGCTGATTGAGCAGCGGGTACTGTGTTTGAAAATAAGCACCGGCTTCTCGGCACTTTCTGTGATCAGCTGATCGATTTGCGCTTCTGAAGTGAGTTTGTTCCAGTTCATGTCCTCTTTTCGCTACTTTTGTAGTTGCATCCACAAAGGTAACCTAGTTAACCTGAACTCTCAAATCCAATGACTGTGCCAACTTTCTTTTCCCCTACTAAAAGACCCTTACTTTTTTGCTTGATGCTAGGGCTTCTTGCTTTGTCCTGCAAAACCTTAGATCCATCTGCGAGCCTCCCCTTGCCTACAGTTCCCAAAACCAGTTCGGTAGTCAATGTACCGCTAGACATTCCTTTCACAACCTTGACGGCAGTGGCCAACCGATCTACACCGAATGTATTATTTAAGCAGCGGGGGATGGATTTGGGAAATGGATTGGTGGGAGATTTTGAATTTTCTAGAAATGGAAGAATCCAATTTCGCGCCCTAGATCAGCAGCGATTGGAAGTGGTCTTCCCGCTAAAAATCCAAGGGGAAGTTGGTCTTAAGCCAGGTGGGCTTCGAAACCTGCTTCAGTCCAAGGTACCCATCAATACGAGTTTGGCGCCTGTATTTGTCATCAATCCTGAGTTACAGCCCAACTGGTATTTGGCGATACCGGAATTTGAATTGCTGGATTTGGGGGGTAAATTAGGATTTTCTGTACTAGGAATAGAACTGGACTTAAGCCCAATCGTCCGACAGGAGATTCGCCGATTTGCGAAGCAGGAACTTACCTCCAAGCCTAACTTGCTTCCACTCAAGCCACTCATGGAGTCCATCTGGAATCAAGTGGGCCAGCCAATGCTCGTGGACATGGAAGGCAAGAAAACTGGGCTTTCCATTCGACCAGATTCCGTGAAGATTCGGGAATACCTGCTGCCCAACAAAGGACTGCACCTAGACTTAGGCGTAAAAGGGCAGGTTCAAGTACATCCGTCCAACGCCATTCCTAGCCGTGCCTTTCCAATTCCCAAAGTTTCACCCAATACCGACGCCAGCAATCGGATCGACTTGCAGTTGCCCTTGGAATTTACTTATGGGGAGCTGGATGCATTGATCCAAAAATCTTTTGGTGGACAGTCTATCCCAATGAATAAAACCTACCGATTCAATGCCACCCAATTCCGTACGCAAGCCTATGGAGAGCGATTGGGCATCACGGTTGC
>JAXISU010000476.1:0-2029 GCA_034680425.1 Cyclobacterium sp. | reverse complement strand
TACCATCCGGAAATACATCCATCACCTTGCGGTCCTTGGCGCTACGCCCCACATTCCCTACAATCGTGCCTTCTTCCGCCTCTGGCTCTCCCCAAACTAAGGCGAGGTACGTGCGCTGGATGGTATGGTGAAAAAATTGAGCAGCCAATGGCGCCATCGTTTCTTCCGTCTTGGCAATCACCAAAAGACCAGAAGTATCCTTATCAATTCGGTGTACTAGCCCAGGCCTCCCCACATTTCCTTTCATCTCAGGCAAATTTTCAAAATGGTAAACCAATCCATTCACCAGGGTACCAGACCAATTGCCGTGTGCTGGGTGAACCACCATGCCAGGCGGCTTGTTGACGACCAACAAGTCTTTATCCTCATAGACAATGTCTAAGGGGATATTTTCTGAAATCACCTCTGTATCACGGGGCGGCTTCTCCAAAAGGACCCGAATATCATCTAGGGCTTTGATCCGGTAATTGGACTTGATGGAATGTCCATTGACCTGTACTCCTCCCGAGTCGATGGTTTGCTGCACCTTGTTGCGCGTGGAATTCGCAATCCGTTCCGTTAAAAATTTATCTATCCGAACGGGAGATTGCCCCTTGTCCACCACGATTCGGTGGTGTTCGTACAAGGCTAACTCGTCTTCTTCAAAGTCTTCTTCCAGGTGCTGTTCGCTCATGACACAAAAATAGGAGGATGTCCCGTAACTTTGTCAAAATAGTTTTGATGCTTCCCCCCAAGTCCATCCCCTGCGATCTGCTCTCACACCCACTACTTGATCAAAAGAAAGTGGAGGTACAGGTCCTGCGACTGGACCAAGTGCATCCGGAAGTCACTGGGAATAAATTCTACAAACTCCGGTACAACTTACAGCAAGCCACCAGCCAAAACCATCGCCATGTGTTGACTTTTGGCGGAGCCTATTCCAACCATATTTATGCCACTGCGGCTGCGGCAAAGGAAGTAGGTCTAGCATCCATAGGAATCATTCGTGGGGAACTACTTGATGTACAGAATCCCACCCTGGCCTTTGCACGAGCTGCCGGCATGACCCTGCTTGGCATTTCGCGGGAGCACTACCGTGAAAAAAACCAAGCCGAATTTCTTGAAAACCTACGAAAGCAGTTTGGAGATTTTTACCTGATCCCAGAAGGAGGAACCAATGCTTTGGCCATCCAAGGTACGCGTGAGATTTTAATTGGAAGTCATTCCGAGTTTTCACATGTCCTAACCCCCATTGGTACTGGAGGGACTTTTGCAGGGATAGCCGCCTCCCTTCTTTCTCACCAAAAACTCCTAGGGATCTCGGCTTTGAAAGGGGAAGGAATCCGCGAGGAAATGACCGATCTCCTAAATGCAGAAGGGATTCAATCCCCTGGAATTCTAGAAGTATTCACCCAGTACCACCAGGGAGGCTATGCCAAATGGACGACTAAATTGATTGACTTTATCCACTGGTTTTGGGATGCGTTTGGCATCCCTCTAGATCCCATTTATACTGGGAAAATGGCCTTTGCCTGCTGGGATTTGCTGCAACAAAACTACTTCCCTCCAGGCTCCCGCATCCTTCTGATTCACACAGGAGGTCTTCAAGGAAATGAGGGATTTACTCAGCGAACAGGAATAGCCCTCCCTAGCCTTTGATCGTAAAGAAGTCTTCGGCCTCCTGGGGATGGAGTTGCAGTACATTGGCGACTGTCAGACGAACCAGGGTTTGGATGCCATAAAAATGGGGATGCTGGCCACCTTCGCATACTCCTTGAGGGTGATTTTTTCCCGCTCCGCTAAAAATTTCATCAACACCTCTTCCTTTTTTCCATAGGTAAACACAGTGTCTCGAGGCACCCTGCTTTTGCGCAGCACCTCCCACACCTCCCGGCTGGCCTGCACCGTACGGTCCTGCACCCGGATATAGGAAAACTTCTTGTCCTGAATCAGCAAATAATGGGGGCGATTTGGGCTATGCGGGATTTTGAATACTGCCACCCCTTTTTTCTCAGAAAGCTTCACGGTCGACACCTCCACAGCTAGGGCT
>JAXISU010000475.1:0-2033 GCA_034680425.1 Cyclobacterium sp. | reverse complement strand
GCCAAGAGATTAGACATTAAATTCTGCTCTTAGTAAGCCACAGCTATCTTGGAGCAGCATTCATCTTGGCTCTTGCTTCTAATCTCTTGCTTCTTTTTAATGTCGAATATCGAACTCCGATTGTTGAATGAAGAAGTGGGGATTCCCGTTCTGATAAAAATGGTACTTTTGAAGGTACTTTGTACATTGTTCTTGGTACTTTGTACAAATTCTTGCTACTTGATACTTTTTTAATTTCGAACGTTGAACTCCGATTGAGGAATGAAGAAGTGGAATTCGTGTAACAACCCAAATGGTGCTTTTGAAGATACTTTGTACTTGGTACTTCGTACATTGTCCAATGTAGTAGTCCTGCATTTTTTTGTTTTCTTCTAAATATGCTACCTTACTACCCATGAAAAAGATTGGATTCTTTAGTGCACTCATTCTGCCAACGCTGCTCATTTTGGGCATGTATTGGGGAGGACCTTTTCAATGGATGATTCATTGTTTTGTGTTTCTGCTTGTTCCTTTGATGGATTATCTGATTCAAAAGGATACCGTCAATGTGCCAGCATCAGAAGTAAGCGAAGTGACCAAGGCTCAATTTTACAAGCTGATTACATTTGTATGGGTATATGTGCAATTAGCAGTGCTCATTTGGGGGTTTTATTGGGTAAGTACCCAGGACTTAACCTGGATTTCTTGGTTGGCTTTTTCCTCTGGGATGGCCTTGATAACAGGAGGAATTGGAATTACTGTTGCACACGAGTTGGGCCATCGCAATGAGAAAATAGAACAAACCTATTCCAAGATTCTTTTGATGACGGTTTGCTACATGCACTTTTTTATTGAACATAACCGCGGACATCATGTACGTGTAGCTACAGCAGAAGATCCTGCCACAAGCAGGAAGGGTGAAGGATTCTATGCCTTCTGGTGGCGGTCTGTAACTCAAGGTTACCTCAGTTCATGGCACCTAGAAAAAGAAAGACTCCAAAAGAAAGGGCTAGGATTCTGGTCACTTTCCAATCAAATGATTTGGTTTCAAATTCTGCCTCTGATATTCGTAACCTTCTTTTTTGGCTTTTTCTCCTACCTAGGGGAAAGACTCGTTTGGGAGGTACCCGCGTTCTTCTTTATCCAAAGTATTTTAGGATTTTCACTGTTGGAGCTAGTGAACTACTTGGAGCATTATGGAATGCAACGGAAGCGTTTGCCCTCAGGACTGTACGAAAAAGTAACACCTCTCCATTCTTGGAATGCCTCTCAATTGGTAAGTAATTTTCTCCTGTTTCAGTTGCAGCGCCATTCCGATCACCATGCATCTGCCCACAAGCGCTACCAAATTTTGGATCACAACGAGGATAGCCCTCAATTGCCCGCTGGCTATTCTGCTATGATCATTTTGGCATGCATTCCCCCACTTTGGTTTGCAGTGATGGATCCCCGCCTTTCCCAGTGGAAAAAAGAACGGAATCTCGAATTAGTCGAGTAGGAAGTTGTTGAAGAAACTGCTCTTCAAGGCCATCCAAACAACAAAAAACAACATCCCCCAGAAAAGGTAGATTCTGTAAAAATCAGCAGTTTCCTTGTATCGATTTTCTAGGATTTCTGTTTTTTCCAAGGTGTCAATCTGCTCAAAAATCTGATTCAATGCCTTTGCATCCGAGGCTCTGAAAAACTGTCCACCTCCGATAGTCGCAATCTCACGCAGAGTACTTTCGTCTAGGTAACTCTCTACCATCTGGGGTCTACCAAAGAAATCTGTTCCATAAGGAACCATCCCATCCTTTCCTACGGCGATGGTATAGATTTTAATGTCAAATGCTGTGGCGAGCTGTGCTGCAAAAATAGGGTCTACGTTACCCGCATTGCTTTCCCCGTCGGACAATAGAATCATTACTTTGGATGGAGATTCACTGTCTTTCATCCGATTAGTACCTGCAGCAATCGCAGACCCAATTGCAGTACCCTTGGCCTCGATCATGGAAAAATTAATCTCCTTGATTAGGCTTGTAAGCAATTCGTAATCGTTGGTTAAGGGAGAAAGG
>JAXISU010000474.1:0-2052 GCA_034680425.1 Cyclobacterium sp. | reverse complement strand
GGACGCATTCCGTGATTTATTTTACGAAAAGCACTTGCAATTTCCATCTACCAATGCCCTTTTGGGTGCTGAATTGGTGCATTGGATCCATTCCAATGCTGAGTTTGCGAATGACTTTGATCTCCGCCCTAGTTTAGATCGGAATGGGTACCAGTCTGGCCGTCTTTCTTGGGGATTTAATTTTCAAAAAGTGAACAACAACAGCTATTCTCCTGTTTTTAAACTTGAATCCGGAGAACTGATCCCATTACACTAACTCATGCAAATTTCTGAAAGCAAAAGGCTATTTGCCCATGCTAAAAATTTTATCCCCGGAGGAGTGAATTCTCCTGTGCGTGCATTCCGTGCGGTAGGTGGTGAACCCATCTTTATCAAAAAGGCTGACGGAGCATTTATTTACGATGAGGATGGAAATTCGTACATCGAATTAATCAACAGCTGGGGTCCCATGCTTTTGGGACACAATTCCCCACTTATCCGAGAGGCAGTGATTCGTGCCATGGAGGATGGGACTTCCTTTGGAGCGCCTACAGCTCGCGAGGTGGAAATGGCGGAGCTATTGGTTAGCATGGTGCCTTCCCTTGAAAAAGTGCGCATGGTCAATTCGGGTACCGAAGCCACTATGTCGGCGATTCGGGTAGCGAGAGGATACACCGGAAGAGATAAATTCATCAAGATGGAAGGACACTACCATGGGCATGGGGATTCATTTCTCATTGCTGCGGGTTCAGGTGCCATCACCATGGGACATCCCGATTCTCCTGGAGTCACCTTAGGAACAGCCAAAGACACGCTTTTGGCCCCTTACAACGATTTGGTAGCAATAGAATCCTTAGTAGATGCTAATAAGGGTCAAATTGCCGCCTTGATTTTGGAGCCAGTTGCTGGTAACATGGGTTTGACTTTACCACAGGAGGGTTACTTGAAAGGCCTACGTGAAATCTGTACCCGCGAAGGAATCGTCTTGATTTTCGATGAGGTGATGTCGGGTTTTCGATTGGCCAAAGGCGGTGCTCAAGAGCGCTTTGGAGTCATTCCGGATTTGACGACCCTAGGGAAGATTATTGGTGGAGGTATGCCAGTAGGTGCTTATGGTGGGAAAAAGGAGATCATGGACTTTGTTTCCCCGGCAGGACCCGTATACCAAGCAGGCACTCTTTCTGGCAATCCCATTGCAATGGCGGCGGGATTGGCCATGTTACGACATCTAAACACTCATCCTGAAGTGTATGCTCGTTTGGAAAGCATCGGAAATCAACTCTGCGCTGGGATTAAGGAAATCAATGCCAACTTGGGATTGGATTACACCCTTAACCAATTGGGTAGCATGTATTCCTTGTTCTTTACCTCAGCACCGGTAGCGGATTTTGAATCTGCAAAGAAATCCGACACTCAACTTTTCGGACGCTATTTCCAAAGCATGTTGAAGCGAGGCGTTTATTTGGCTCCTTCACAGTTTGAGAGCCTATTTTTATCGACTGCCTTGACGGACGAACTAATAGGTCAGGTCCTTCAAGCGCACGAAGAAAGCATGAAAGAGATTCATTAAAAGGGAAGAAGCAGTGAAAGTTTACGGCATAAAAAATTGCGATACGATGAAGAAAACCTTTGCCTTCCTGGAGGAAAAGGGGGTTTCTTACGATTTCATCGATTACAAAAAGCAAGCTCCTAGTGCAGATCTGCTTAGAAGTTTTCTGTCAAAGACTAGTTTGGAAACCTTGGTCAATCGGCAGGGAACTACCTACAAGAAGTTGGAGGATGCACAGAAAGGTGCGGTACAGGGGGAGTCCACTGCACTTCCGATTTTAATGGCTCAACCCAGCATGATCAAAAGACCTTTGATTGAATATGCTGACGGAAGTGTCACCTTGGGATTTGTACCGGATCAGATTGCTGCAAAACTGAAGTAAAGGAATCACTTTTAGTCCAGTTTACTTCTCCCTCAAGAATTAGGATTGTGGTGGGAAAAATGCGGGCAAGTGTTTCAAGATATCCTTGCTCATGCTATCTAGGTCATAGGAAGGCTTCCAGCCCCAATCAGCTCTCGCTCTG
>JAXISU010000473.1:0-2060 GCA_034680425.1 Cyclobacterium sp. | reverse complement strand
TTGTAGACGCGCTTTTCACCTGGAGCAAGCGGAGCTTTATCCTCCGAAAAATCTTTTCTACCTCCTCTATCCTTTGAGAAAGATGAGGGTTTTGAATTCTCCCCTTTCTTAAATCCGGGTTTATCGCCACGGACTGGACGAGGACTGGACTCTTTGAATTTGCCTCCAAATTTTTTTCCTTCCCCTCGTTCCTCCTTTTTAAAGCGATTTGGAGAATCTCCATACGTTTTTTTCTCTTTCCAATCGGAAGACTTTTCTCCGAAGGAAGGTCTACCCTCAGTGCCTGCTTCCTTATCTTTAAAAAATCTACCTTTTGAAGCTCCTTTATACGGAGCCCCTTCTGAATTTCTTTTTTCGTAAGGCTTCTTTTCTGAAGGACTATCCTTCTTACCAAAGAACTTGCCTTTACCTGTTTCTGAAGAACTGTCTCTTTTAGAGTAGGAAGATCCCCGAGCTGGTTTTCTGTTGCCTGAAGCATCGCCTTCCTTTTTGTCCGAACCAAAAAATGGTTTTCTAGGATTATTTCTTTTCATGCTGTTGCAGCATCACTGCTGTAGTTGTTTAAATTAATTTACCTTCTGAAATTCAAAGGATTAAATAGCCCGCAAAGATACGTGGAATTGAACCAATCCGGTTCCTGTATTCGAAATATTCTTTAGTCTACGCCTTTATTTTTGTAATAATATTCTGTTGCGTTCCGAACTGAGCCCTGGGTAAGGAGTAACTCATTCGCTTTTTCATAGGATACACCCGTGGCTTCCATGATCATTTTGGTACCTCGATCTACTAGCTTGGCATTGGACAATTGCATGTCCACCATCTTATTTCCCTTTACACGCCCCAATTTGATCATCACCGCAGTAGAAATCATATTCAAGACCAGCTTTTGCGCGGTGCCCGATTTCATTCGGGTACTGCCCGTCACAAACTCAGGACCCACCACGACTTCAATGGGATGATCTACCGCCATGCCAAGTGGAGAATCGGGGTTGCAGGAGATTCCTCCCGTGAGTAGCCCCATTTCTTTGGCCTTCCGTACACCTCCCAGCACATAGGGAGTACTTCCTGAAGCGGCAATGCCGATAACCGTATCCAAAGTGGAAAATCCGTAGGCCTGAATGTCCTTCCATGCCTGTTCCACATCGTCTTCGGCATGCTCCACTGCTTTTCGAATGGCTGAATCACCTCCAGCAATGAGTCCAATGACCCAATCGTGAGGCACTCCATAGGTAGGAGGACATTCGGAGGCATCCAAGATTCCCAATCGTCCACTTGTACCCGCTCCAATGTAGAAAAGACGACCTCCTTCACGCATTCGAGGGACAATTTCATCCACTAAAGCCGCAATTTGCTCCAGTTTTTGGTGAACGGCCGGCGCAACTTTATGGTCCTCCGCATTGATATTTTTTACCAAGTCCAGAGCAGTCATCTGCTCTAAGTTTTCGTAAATCGAGGTGCTTTCAGTTATTTTTTTCATACCAGTTCTTGGTGGTAAAGGGTGAGTCCCGCAATCGGGCTTTCCAAAATCAAGCCTACCTGCATGCCGCGATCTGTGGCTGCTTTCCGTAGGATTTCCGCATTGTAATAGGCAATGGATCCTACAAAGTGAACTGGCTTGGTTTGAAAATCTGGGTATTTGCAGACATGCTTGTTAAAGAAGTTTTGAAAAGCATTGTAAAACAAGCCGTAACAGTATGGATCTGCTTTGTGCTCCGTAAGGAAGCGACAAAAACTCGCCATATACCGGTTGGGAAAGGGCTTGCGGTATACCTGCTCCTGAATCCCATACTGGGAGAGCTGAAAGCGGTCAATGGCTGCTTGGCGAATGGCCGCAGGCATCTCTTCATGGATAAAGTCTTTGAGAAACTGCCGCCCCACATCACTTCCACCCCCCTCATCACCAAGAATGTAGCCTGCAGCGGGTCTGGAAGCAACTATAGTTTTGCCATCGTAGTCACAACTATTGGATCCTGTACCTAAGATGCAGGCAATCCCTGCACGATGCCCACAGGTCGCCTTGGCGGCTGCCAGTAGGTCATGGTCTATCTGAATCTGTGCAG
>JAXISU010000472.1:0-2063 GCA_034680425.1 Cyclobacterium sp. | reverse complement strand
CAAACCAAATTTTATCTCCCGAAAAATAGAGCGTCTTAGGGGTATGAAAAAAAACTTGTTCCTTCAGCCCATTCACTGATTGAGACAAACTAGGAAAGGCAAATCCAAAAATCAACAAGATCAGGACAAAGATTCCACTGATTCTTGTTATTCCCTTTGTTGGATGCAAATTCATCGGTAGTCTTTCCATAGCATTAATCTTTCCAAAAGGAGGGCTTTGTTTTGGAAGCATACAGCGTGCAATCGGTACACCTTTTTGATGAAGGATAGTACCCTACAATGGTAGTGCCGACCATCAAAGGTCGTGCAGGCACCACTGCTCCATTGCCAAAGATGACTTGGTAATCCGATCTTAACACAGCCTCATCGCCGATTGCGCAATCGTTAAACTTTGGATCCAGGTAATTCCATGGGCTCACCTCTGTCAAATTGATGTACACTCTTTTCTGACGAATTACTCCCAAACTCACCTGACCAATCACAGGGTTCTTGGCTGCATCCAAACTTTTGATGTTTCCGCCAATCAGTGAAGGAAGTGGACTAAATATGGAGCCGATGTCCTCTGTGTTTTTCTTTAAAATTTCCCAAAACGGCACATCCTTGGAAGCCAATCCTTTCTGCGACACCAGAATGCTGTAGCGCTCCATGATTCGTTCGTTGCCTACTGGGATTTCGGTTATCGTTTTTTGGAAGACAACCTGATCTCTAAATCGTGAGCTGGTCTCCAAAAGAATTCCTGGACTTGGCTCTGTCTTGAAGCAAAGGGAATTTTGTTCTGCTTCCTTACGGTCTCGTACGTCTCTCAATTCGGACACATAGATATAGGGAGAACGAATTCTAGGTCTGTAAATCCAAGTTTCTTCGAAGGTCCATAAAAAATCATCCGCGTTGGCATTGCCTTGGGTAGAGACAAATACCTCTACGCCCTCCTCGTCTCGCTTAAAACCCGCATCAATGATTTCAGGAGTAACTATGGGATACATCTGCTCAGAGACATAGCGCTCGCCAGAGCTAAGTTCAATCTCTAGAATATAATTTTGCTTTTCATCGATGTTCCTTTCGAACAAATAGGTTCCTAAGCCTATTTCGGACAGAGGAAAAACTTGCCCTCCCACACTTTTGAGGAATACTTTGGCACGTGCCTCTGGAAAAAAAGCCGATTCAGATCCAAGTGGAGCTGTTCGACTGAGCTTCAATTCGCTCCTTAAGCCTTCTGTATCAAGGTACCCTTCCACCACCAGTATTCGCAATTCCGTGGCCGGAACTTCGGGTTCATAGGGTGTCCGACAACCAACTAGCGTGGCGAAGAGTACAAAAACAAGGTAGCCGATACTTCGCATCAAAATCTAAAGTTATAGGTGATAAAGGGGATAGGCTCCGCAAAAATTGCCAACTGGTACCCTTTCAACTTGCCTGCCTCCGGCACAAAATAGACCGAATACGCATTATCCCTGCCTAGGATATTGTAGATACCAAAGGACCAAGAGGCATGCGCCAATTTGGCCACCTTGTGATTTCCTTCCAAGTTGACGGAAAGATCCATGCGGAAGTAATCTGGAACCCTAAACGAATTTCGGTCAGAGAAATAAACCCGCTCCGAGCCTCCGTAATTGAATTTAGCGATAGGCAGCGTAACGGGTCTCCCAGTACTGTATTTACCCGCAAGAGTAACATTGATTCGTTTACTCAACTCGTAATTACCCACAAAATTGGCATTGTGTGGTTGATCAAAATTACTTGGATACCATTCAGAGCGGTTGATCTGCTCCTTTTGCTCCGTCGGATCTGTCTGCATCAACGAACGGCTGTAGGTGTAGGCAAGCGACCCATTCAACTTTCCTTGCGTTTTCTTCAGGTAAAGTTCCATTCCATAGGCTTTCCCCTGCGTCACCAACACTTCTTGCTCAATGCGGTCATTCAATACGATGCTTGCTCCAGAACGGTAATCCAACAACTGTTGCATGGAACGGTAGTAGAGCTCAGCAGAAAACTCTATGGCTCCTTGATTCATATTTTTAAAATAGCCTAAGGCATATTGAATTCCCCGTTGGGGTTTCAAAAAT
>JAXISU010000471.1:0-2066 GCA_034680425.1 Cyclobacterium sp. | reverse complement strand
TTTTGCAAATCCAGCCACTCACTATCGCCGATACAGGTCACAACGAAGCGGGGATTTTGGAGGTGGTGAATCAATTGAAAAGACATACCTATACCCAACTTTGGATGGTGATCGGGATGGTGAATGACAAGGATATCTCCAAAGTTTTGGATTTGCTTCCGAAAGATGCCACCTATATTTTTTGTCAAGCTAACCTTCCTCGAGCGATGGATGCACAGCTACTGGCCAGCAAGGCGATAGAAAAGGGCTTAACGGGTCAAGTAATCCCAAGAGTTTCGGAGGCTGTTGAATTTGCTCGAAAAAATGCAGGAGCAGATGACCTGATATTTATTGGAGGTAGTACTTTTGTGGTCGCAGAAATTGAAGACCTCTAATGAGTAGAAAAAAACTGGTTCGCTTTGCCCAAAACGAAGTCAATCCCAATGTAGTCCAGGCAGGCAAGCCTATTTTTGAACAAATAAAAGGGCAGTGGAATGCGCTTCAGTTTCAAAACGAGCAACCTCTAGTTGTGGAACTTGCTTGTGGAAGAGGGGAGTTTACTTTGGGTCTAGGAAGACAATATCCCACACAAAACTTTATTGGAGTAGATATCAAAGGAAGTAGAATTTGGAAAGGAAGTTCTACTGCCACTTCCGAAGGCATTCACAATGTGGCCTTCTTGCGAACCCAAATTCAACAACTGGATGCTTTTTTTGCACCAAGTGAGATTTCTGAACTTTGGATTACCTTTCCAGATCCTTTTCCACGTGATGGGGATGAAAAACGACGCTTGACTTCAGCCAGATTTTTGGAAATGTACAAGCAGCTCGTGAAAGCAGGGGGGACCATCCACTTCAAAACAGACAATACGGGCCTATTCGAGTATACCGAAGAGGTTTTGGCTTCCCGTTCGGATTGCAAAGTTTTGTTCGTTACGGCTGATTTTTATGCAAGCGAACTGCGAGATGCCCACCACGGAATCAAAACTCGCTACGAGAAGATTTTTTCCGACAAGGGGGAAAAAATCAAATACATTCAATTTTCCTTTATTGGATAAAATCGGGTTCCCGGTAGCGTGGATTGGGATAGGTATAAAATCCTTCGCCTGTTTTCTCGCCTAGTTTTCCTTGATCAATGTAGGTTTTCAAATGGGCAGCAAAGGCCTGTGAAGCCGAATCCGGCATTTTTTGGGTAACATGCCACGCGGTATCCAATCCAATGGAATCCAAAATCCCAAAAGGACCCATGGGCATGTGGAAGTTCACCATCCAAGACTTGTCAATATCTTCAATGCTTGCCACCTCACGTGTAATTAGTTTGCCTGCCGCACCCAAAAGGGCCATCAGCATTGTGTTAAATAGGTAGCCTGGATTTTCTTTCCGAACGATTACAGGAACTTGATTCAATTTCCGTCCCAATTCTTCTAGGATACCAATTAGTGCAGGATCTGTACCCGGATGGGGCATGATGTCCACCACCCTTGAATAGAACACGTCGTGAAAATGGAAGGCACAAAAGCGGGAAGGAGCCCCTGATTCCGCTGCAAACTGTGAGGGAAGAAGGTAGGAGGTGTTTGTGGTCAACCAAGTGTGGGATTCTGCAAGTTTGCCTACTTCGGCCCATAGGGATTTTTTGATGTCCACATTTTCCGTGACGCTTTCATTGACCAAATCGGCCCCTTTCAAGGCTTCAGCCAAATCCAAGGTAGGCTGGATTCGTTGGAGGATTTCTGGAACTTGTGATTCCGTAAGTGTTCCACCGCGCACAAGTTGACGGAGGATTTTTTGCATGGTGAGGATAGCCGAATCCAAGGACGCCTGTTTGAGGTCAAAAATGGAAACTGTAAATCCAGAAATGGCAGATTGGAGGGCTACTCGGGAGCCAAGTGTGCCAGCTCCTAGGATGCAAATTTTATGAAGGATCATGGGTTAGATTTTATCAGTTTGAAGTGTTTGAATGGCTTTTTTGCCAGCTGCTTCCACCACATGGATGAGTTGAGCAAATCTAGGATCTGTTGAAAAGCCTTGGGAATAACGTTTGAATATTTGTTGGGCAATTACGGCTACTTTCACTAATCCAAAGACATA
>JAXISU010000470.1:0-2090 GCA_034680425.1 Cyclobacterium sp. | reverse complement strand
TCATTACGGAGGCCAATCTAGTGGAACTTGCTGCAGGCACTTCCTTTCCCGTGACCTCCTCAGCCCAGCGCTATGCTGAGAACCGGGAACTTTTTCCATTACCGGATCAAAGCATTCCTCCTTACCTGCCTTCTCCTAAAAGTTGGAAGTATACCGGCTCGACGGTATCCCTAAGCCCTGGAACTATCCAAGTGGAGGGAGCCGCAGCCTTTGAAAAGGCAAAAGAATACCTAGAGACTACGCTGAATAAAGGATTTTCATCGAAAACTAGTGGCAAAACACCTGCCTTTAAGATTCGATTGGAGCAGGTAGCTTCCCTACCTATGGAAGGCTATACCCTAAAAACCACAGGTGATAAGGTATTGATTCAGGCCTCAACTACAACTGGAGCCTTGTATGGGGTCAATTCCTTTTTGGCGCTATTGCCTCCCGCATTTTGGAAGGATGGGGTGCAGGAACTTGTACTTCCTCAAGTAGAGATTGAAGATGCTCCAGCGTTTGGCTACCGAGGATTTTTCTTGGATGTGGCGAGAAACTTCCAATCCAAGGAACAAGTGTTCAAACTCTTGGACCTCATGTCTTTCTACAAGTTGAATGTGTTCCACTTCAACTTGGCCAATGACGAGGGATGGCGAATCGAAATTCCTGGGTTGCCGGAATTGACTGAATTCGGAGGTCGCAGAGGATTTTCTGTGGATGAATCCGAATTTCTATGGCCCTACTACGCTTCTGGCGCAGATCCTGACCAAAGTACTACGGGTACTGGCTTCTAGACAGCAGCAGATTTTCAGGAAATCTTAACCGACGCCAAGGACAGAAATATTGAAGTGATCCCTGAACTCGGCGTGCCCGCGCACTCCAGAGCGGCAATCTTGGCTATGGAAAAGCGTTACCGAACCTTCATGCAAGCCGGTAAGGAGAAAGAGGCGCTTGCCTACCGACTGGCAGATCCAGCCGATGAGTCCAAGTACCTATCGGCTCAAAATTTCAAGGGCAATACCGTTTGCGTATGCCAAGAATCCACCTATGCCTTCTACGAAAAACTGGTGATTGAAATTGGGAAAATGTATGCTGCCGCAGGCGTGGAGACTAAAAATTGGCATAGTGGAGGGGATGAGGTGCCCAAGGGCGTGTGGACTGCATCTCCGATATGTGCAGATTTTTTGGCCAAAAATCCGCAACTCCAAACAGGAGATTTGATCGATTATTTCCGCGAGCGAACAGCAAACATCCTTCAAAAGTACGATTGGAAGATGGGCGGTTGGGAAGAAATTGGACAGACTCACGGTACTGCTGCCGTCAGTCCGAATCCAAAATTTGCCAACCAAGATTGGAAACTCTATGCCTGGAATGCGGTAGCAGGATGGGGTGGAGAGGACATGGCCTACAAACTTGCGAATGCAGGCTACCCGGTAATTATTTGTTCCAGTGCCAATTTCTACTTTGACCTGGCTTACTCCTGGGATCCTGATGAGCGAGGACATAGTTGGAGTGGGGTCGTCGATTTGTATCAATCCTGGAAAGCCGTGCCCGGTAAACTGTACCTTTCGCACGATCAAACCATCGATGGCAAGCCTTGGAACTGGTCGGAGCAAGCACAAAAATTTACCAAACTAACTGACCAAGGGCGCCAGAATATCATCGGAGTTTCTGGACAAGTTTGGACAGAAACGATCAAAGGAGGCGAAATGCTGGAGTATTACCTCTTTCCAAAGATGTTTGGCTACGTAGAACGTGCTTGGCATGGAGACCCAGCTTGGTCCATGGAGGCCTCGGAAGCAGAGATGAAATCCAAGCGATCTAAGGAATGGAATCAATTTGTCAATTTGGTGGGGCAACGAGAACTCCCACGGTTGGAAACGATTTTTGGGGGAGTTGATTACCGCTTGCCAAGACCTGGGGTACAGGTTATAAATGAGCAAGTAATGGTCAATTCGGCATTTCCGGGAATGCTGATTCGCTACACGGACTCTGGTGAGGAGCCCACCGTGGATTCACCGATTTACCGGGAGCCCATTTACATTCGGTCAGGCTATACGCCTCGATTCAAGGTATTTATGCCCTCCGGAAAAAGTGGTTTGAGTTCCGGT
>JAXISU010000469.1:0-2093 GCA_034680425.1 Cyclobacterium sp. | reverse complement strand
TCCTACTTTGATTACGCAGGTGCGGGGGGAGGATTTCTGGATGCTTTCGGCTACCCCTATTGTCGGGGGCGGATTTGGAGTCACTTGGAGCAGGACCAGGGTCAATACAATGACAGCTTAGAGGTAGATTGGGCTTCGGGTGCCTGCATGGCCATTCGTGCATCAGATTTTTTTGCGCAGGAGGGATTTGATCTGGACTTCTTTGCCCACATGGAAGAAATCGACCTATGCTGGAGACTTCGTCAAGCTGGGAGAAAAATTGGATACCTAGGTTCCGTAACCGTGTACCACTTGGGTGGAGCCACCTTGGATCGAGGAAGCGCTCGAAAATTACACCTCAACATTCGAAATAGCCTCTCCATGTTCTACAAGAATGTAGGGATCATGCGATTTATAGGGGTATTCCTTGTCAAAGCTGCGCTAGAGGCTCTAGCGGCATTACAGTATTTGCTCAAAGGGCAGGCCGGCTTTGCAAAAGCAATTCTTTCCGGATATTCAGATTTCTTGACTAGCTCTAAAAAGAAGCAGCTACCCAAAGTGCCCATACAAAAAGGGAAGAGTACTGGACCTGTTCACTTTATTTTTGGCCACCAGCTTTTCCGAGGCGTCAAAAAGTTTACTGATCTTTAGTCAAAAAGTGCAGGATGGTTCTTTTTTCGAAAATAGGTTCTAATTTTCATCATCATCGCTAGGGAAACGTAGAGCACTACAGGAGATCCTAGTGTAATAAATGAAGTGTAGATGAAAAATAGGCGAATGCTGTCAATAGGAAAACGCATTTTTTCTCCAAGTTTGGAGCAAACGCCAAAGGCGCGTTCTTCAAAAAATAATTTCAATTTTTCCATGGTTGGGGCAAAACGGATGGGTGTAAATATACTGAAAAATTCAGGCACTATTCAAACTAGCTTGATTATCAGATTGTTTTGTCTTGGCGCGCTATTTTTTTTGACCACACCTTCTCTTTTTGCACAGCAATCCGAAAAGGAAAAGCCCTTGAAGTATTTGGCAAACGTCAGCCTAGTTCCGAACAAACTAAGGGTAACACAAGATTCGATCCAATTTTCTCTTTCTGGAAAATTGCCCGTAAGCTCAGGAGTATTGGCCAAGCAACCTGGATTGAAACTTTGGCTGAAGTCGGCCCAAGACAGTTTGGAATTGGGTCCACTACCGCTTACAAAGCAGAGTGGTGTAGATGCATATCAAAAAAGTGTTAAAATTCCTTTTCTCTCCTGGATGGAAGGGGCAGTGCTTGAGCTTCAGTTTTTTGAAGGCAAAAATAAAGTTCCTACAGAAAAGAGAATTCTAGCCAAGGGGGTACGGGCACCACAGCTCATGGTGCGATTGGGACAATATACAGTGGGAGAAGCAATTCCTGAAGTCGGGCGCTTCGATTTCCAACAAAAATCCCTTCCATTAACCTCCCAAACGAAGACTGTGTATTTTCAGTTTGCTCCCGGCAAGTCTGACTGGAATCCAGGGCTGGGCAATGAGGCAGTAAGAAAGCAATTGGGAGATTTTTTAAATCAAAACCCAGAAATTCTTTCAGTACAGTTGACCGGATTGCAATCTCCCGAACAGGCAGAGGGGCGAACTAGTCAACTGGGCTACCGCAGAGCAGAAGTAGTTGGTCAAAAATTGCTCTCCTTTTTTCCTGAGCTAGACGAACAACAAATCAAGACGCAATCTCGCTGGAACAATTGGTTTGATTTCCGAATCTTGCTCGCCGACTACGAGGACTTGCCCGAGGCAACCAAGGAGTCTTACTATAAGGTGTTGCTTTCAGAGGAATCTTTTTTAGAAAAAGGGATGCGACTGAAAAGCTTGCCAAATTTTGATCGGGTGGCGGCGCAGCTTTATCCCAAGTTGCGAACTGTGAAGGTGGAATTTACAGCCAAGCCCTATCTGGGTTTGAATCGGGAGCAGCGAAATCGTCTACAGGAGTCTCTTCGTGCAGGGGGTGTCAACAGACTTTCCTATGCCGAATGGGAGAAAGCCGCAGCAGGAAGCCAAGATTTGGAGCAGCAGGCTTCTTTATTTGCCAGCATGGCCAAGTGGTATGATCGCCCAGGCCCATTACTTAATTTGGCGGTGGT
>JAXISU010000468.1:0-2097 GCA_034680425.1 Cyclobacterium sp. | reverse complement strand
GGATCCCAGTACGCTATTCCGTTGGAAAAAGGAAGACCGAAAGCTCAGCAAAGGGATTTCCAAAAGCCTTTTGGAGATCGACCTGATCCTAGCCAAAGGCATCCGGATCTTTGGTTCGGAGGAGAAGATGTCCGCTTGGCTACAGTTGCCGAATGAATCGCTGGGACAGCAAAAGCCGATAGACCTATTCAAAAATCCCTATCAGATAGCCCAAGTGGATCAAGCACTCGAATCTCTTTCTTGGGGGAACGTGAGCTGATGCGCTATTTCCGATTGATCGAAAATCTTCCAGGCCGAGACCCGCTCGGCTTCGGAATGGGTCCTGGTCGCTGGAATGTCAACGGTACTCCAGTAATCTATGCCTGCTCAGTGAGTGCCTTGAATTTTTTGGAGTTGTTATCCATCAAAGGTCCCATCGTCACCGAAAGTTCGTGGAAGATGGTAAGTCTTGAAGTAGTAGGATCTATTCCCGAATTGGAAGTAGATGACCTTCCCATAAGTTGGAAAAATCGCCCCTACCCTAGAACAACACAAGAATTGGGTTCCATCTGGGCCAAAAGGGAACTATCCCCCTACTTGAAAGTTCCTTCCTGCCGCATTCCTCTGGCCAACTTTTCCCAGGAACACAACCTGCTAATCAATCCCATGCATCCCGAATTCAAACAAAAAATAAAGGTGACTGACACCTGGGATGTGAGTTTTGAAGTCAACCGCTAAATCAAGAATTCGCCTCGGTAATCAAGCGCAAGCCATCCAAGGTGAGGTTCCGATCTACGGCATCGAATGTCCCCTCCAAATTGGTGAGTATAGAGGATAGCCCACCAGTGGCCACTACTCGAAAGGAAAGCCCTGTTTCTGCTTGAATCGCTTCCAGCATCCCCTTGACCAAGCCGGTGTACCCATACAGCACCCCCGCCTGAATGGCATGGATGGTGTCCTTACCCAGGGCAGATTCGGGCAACTTGAGTTCCACCTCGGGCAACTTGGAAGTATTCATAAACAAGGACTTGATGGCTGTTTGAAGCCCTGGAACAATATTCACACCGAGGATTTCCCCCGAGGAATCGACTACGGTAAAGGTCAGGGCTGTTCCAAAATCCACCACAATCACCGGTTCCTGGTACCGAGAGTAGGCCGCCATCACGTTACACATTAAGTCACTGCCTATTTCATTGGGACGATGGGTGCGGATGGGAAGTTTGGTATAACTTTTTCCCTGAATCTGATAGGGCAACTTGCCAAAAAACCCTTCACAAAACTGTTCGAGAATCCCGTTGATTTCGGGCACTACCGAACTGTAGCCAATTTTTTCGATCTGATCCACAGCAATGCCGTGCTCCAAAAAATACAAGGGAACCTTTTTGCTTAGCTGCGCGATCAAGCGAGGAGTTTTGGTTTCCAGGCGAAATTGGTTGGTCCACTTTCCGGTTTTGGAATCAAAAAGCGCAAAAACCACATTGGAATTGCCCGCATCAATGGCTAAAAACATCTTGGTATCAAGTTTTGTCTAAATTAGAGGCATAGATACCAAATAATCCACTTTCCCCCCAAAAAACAGATGTATTCCTTAAGAGCAGGCCAGAAATCAGACCTTCCCCGTGTACTTGAACTCATTCAAGAACTTGCGCTTTATGAGAAAGCCCCCGAGCAGGTCACCAATACTTTGGAGCGCATGGAAAAAGAAGGCTTTGGCCCTCAGCCCGTGTACGGATTCTACGTGTGCGTCAAGGACAGCAACCAGGAAATCATAGGAATTGCGGTCTATTACTACCGCTATTCGACCTGGAAAGGGAAGCGACTTTACCTCGAAGACATCGTGGTCACGGAGTCGGAACGAGGAAATGGTGCAGGAAAACTCTTGTTTGACCGGGTGATGGCCAAGGCCCTGGAAGAAGACTGCAGCGGCATGATGTGGCAAGTGCTCGATTGGAATGCTCCGGCCATCAATTTTTACAAAAAATACGACGCACTACTGGAAGCAGGATGGCTCAATGCCCACCTCCAAGATTACGAAATCAAAAAATTGCTCAACCAATAAACGCGCCCTTTCCCTCCCTGCATCCCTTCACAAAAAAATTAAGACTACCTTTGTGCCAT
>JAXISU010000467.1:0-2104 GCA_034680425.1 Cyclobacterium sp. | reverse complement strand
CCGCACTTGGGTGCTGACGATGGATGAGCAGCAGTTGATCCAACTCAAGCACGATCACCGACATGCCGATGGATCTGAGGATGCGGTGACGCAGTATGGGGGTAAGGCCACCAGTACGGGTTCGGCCAGCACGCAATTTTTTCCAGCTGACGCCTTTACTGCGGGCTTGCTTCCTGCTGCTGTAGGCAATGTTTGGTGGATTAGTATGGACGAAACTTCCTTTACTTACAATCTGAGAAGGCTGGGATCGGCTACGCTATTCTCGGTTCGATTTGACCTGACCATGCCCATTGATACTCCCCCTGCTCCTTGGGGCTGGGTAGATTGATCTACTCGCTCTAGGCAGTCAAAAAAATAATTCACGCAAAGCCGCAGAGGCACAAAGGGTTTTATTTCTTTGCGCCTTCGCGTCTTTGCGCGCAAAAAAAATTATTTCACGCCAATCCTGCCTACCGCAGGCAGGCCGCAAAGGGTTTAATCTCTTTGTGCCTCTGCTAAAAAAAAGGAAGTTATCGCGCAAAGGCGCCAAGACGCAAAGGTGTTTATTTCTGTGCTCTTCCCTTCTTTGCGAGACAAAAAAGACTCACGCGAAGGTGCTAAGCCTCCCAGGGGTAGGCAGGCCTCGAAGGACTTAACTTATTTCTTTGCGCCTTCGCGTCTTTGCGCGCAAATTTTTTTTAACAGTATTGCTCGAGGAGTACATCCACGATGCGCTCGGCGGTCTTGCCATCCCAAAGAGGAATCCCCAGGTACTGTTTCCACTCTCCTCGGAGAATTTTATCCAAGTAAGGCTTCAGATTTTTGGGATCCGTGCCCACCAGCACATTCGTGCCGAGGTGGATGGTCTCTGCGCGCTCCGTACTATCTCGTAGCGTCAGGCAAGGCACATTCATTACCGAGGCTTCTTCCGTTACTCCTCCCGAATCTGTAATGATTCCCTTGGCGTGCTGCACCAAGTAGTTGAACTCCAAGTAGCCCAGCGGACTGATCAAGTGGAGGTTTGGTGCTGCGATTCCCAAGCGCTCCAGGTTTTTGGCGGTTCGGGGGTGCACAGGGAAAATCAAAGGCAGCCCCGCGGTTCCATTCAAAATGGCCTCCATCAACTCCCGTAAGGAGTCTTCATTGTCCACATTGGCAGGGCGATGTAGGGTTACTACAAAGTATTCCTTGGGAACCAATTCGTCAAAAGGGCTTTCTTGAGGCTTGGTGAAGCGAGGTTGCTGCGCGAGTAGCGTATCGATCATCGTATTGCCCACAAAGTGAATTCTGTCTTCCGGCACGCCTGCAGCTCGCAAGTTGGTGTTGGCGATTTCGGAGGTGGTAAAAAAGTGATCCGTGATCGAGTCCGTCACCATGCGGTTGATTTCTTCGGGCATGCTCAGGTCACCGGAGCGGATGCCCGCTTCCACGTGTGCCACATCGATTTGTAATTTTTTGGCCGCGATGGAGCAGGCAAGGGTGCTGGTCACATCTCCCACAACCAGCACCAAGTCTGGACGATGGGCCATCAATTCCTGTTCAAAGGCTACTAGGATGGCAGCAGTTTGCTCGGCTTGTGTGCCACCACCACCCCCCAAGTTGGCATTGGGGGCGGGAATATTCAACTGCTCAAAAAATGCCCCTGACATGTTTTTGTCGTAATGCTGACCCGTATGTACCAGGCGAAATTCCACATCAACTCCCTCGGACTGCTTTTTTTGCAAAGCATGAATCAGGGGAGCGATTTTCATGAAATTGGGCCGAGCACCGGCCACTAGCGTAAAAAGAGGCATAGCGGAATGGAATTGAACAGTAAAAGTAAACGATTATCCCTTATTTTTTGACTAATGCAAGTTGGAGACAGGTTTGATAAATAAATAGAAGCCACTGCTAGTTTGGATAGGAGGAATCGAACCGGGAGAATGTCCTTCGTAAATTGGAAGAAATGCTTCGTTTTTTGTTTCTTTGTTTGATCAAATTTTTAATCAACCCCTACCCCATGGGAAAGTTGCTGCGTAGCCTTCATCTTTTTGCTTTATTGTTGTTCCTCGGATTGACCTCCTGCGTAGAATCTGTTGAAAACCAAGTTCAAATCTACAACAACAACTTTTCAAAATTGGATCTG
>JAXISU010000466.1:0-2105 GCA_034680425.1 Cyclobacterium sp. | reverse complement strand
GAAATCACCGGTAAGGCAGAGCAAACCATCCGAAAAAGCGCACTAGAAGAAATTTTCGGCAAGCTAAAAAAAAGCAAATCAGGACAGCACCGCACCCAAATTTCTGGTCCTGGTGAGGAGCAAGGTTCGGAGCGACGGGCTTATGAGTTTGGCGATAACTTGGATCAAATCGCGCTAACCGATTCCCTGCGCAATGCCCAAGCCAATAGAGGCATTGGGGGCGATTTTCTCTTGACCGAGGACGACTTGGAGGTGGTGGAAAATGAGCAGCGCACCCAAACCTCCACGGTCTTGATGATTGACATTTCCCACTCCATGATCTTGTATGGAGAGGACCGCATTACTCCAGCCAAGAAGGTGGCAATGGCCTTGGCCGAGTTGATTAAAACCCGCTACCCCAAGGATACCCTAGACATCATCGTATTTGGAAACGATGCCTGGCAGATTGAAATCAAGGATTTGCCCTACCTACAAGTGGGGCCTTACCATACGAATACGGTGGCCGGCCTTGAACTCGCCATGGATTTACTTCGACGTAGGAAAAACCCCAACAAGCAAATATTCATGATCACCGATGGCAAGCCTACTTGCCTGAAGGTGGGCATCAAGTACTATAAAAATGCTTTTGGCATTGACAGCAAGATTTTGGCAGAAACCCTCAAACTCGCTGCGCAATGTCGGAAACTGAAAATACCAGTAACCACCTTTATGATTGCCTCCGACCCGTACCTGAAAGAGTTTGTCAAAGAATTTACCCAGGTCAACAATGGCAATGCCTATTACAGCAGCTTGAAAGGGCTAGGCAATTTAATTTTTGAAGATTACAGACGAAACCGAACCAAACGCTTTTAGAATGGATTACGCAAAACTCAAAGGAGAGCAGCTCCTTCAAATCAAAACCCTTGGCCAACTGAAGGCAGCAGGCTACAGCCCGAAGTCCATCAAAGAGGAACTTCGGGATAACCTGATCCAGAAGATCAAAGCAAAGGAAAACGTATTTGAGGGCGTTTGGGGATACGAAGACACCGTCATTCCAGACATAGAACGAGCGATCCTTTCCCGACACAACATCAACTTGCTTGGATTGCGGGGGCAGGCCAAAACCCGCATTGCGCGGATGATGACCTTGCTCTTGGACGAATACGTGCCCGTCCTCTTTGGTTCGGAACTCAATGAAGACCCGCTTCTTCCACTCACCACCTTTGGCAAGAACCTGATTGAGGAAAAAGGGGACCAATGCCCCATCTCCTGGTTGCCTCGATCCGAGCGCTATGCCGAAAAATTAGCCACCCCAGACGTATCTGTTGCTGACTTGATCGGCGATGTGGATCCCATCAAGGCTGCTACGCTGAAATTAAACTACAACGACGAGCGCGTGATTCACTATGGGCTCGTTCCCCGTTCGCACCGTTGCATTTTTGTGATCAACGAACTTCCTGATCTCCAAGCCCGTATTCAGGTGGCTTTGTTCAACATTCTTCAGGAAGGGGACATCCAGATTCGAGGATTTAAGCTGAGGTTGCCTTTGGACATCCAGTTTATCTTCACGGCCAACCCGGAGGACTACACCAACCGGGGTAGCATCGTCACTCCCCTCAAAGACCGAATCGAAAGTCAAATCATCACGCACTACCCTAAGTCAATCGAAATCGGCAAGAAAATCACGGGACAGGAAGCTCGATTGGAAGGTAAGCCAGTGGCCAACATTCATGTGCCGGAACTGATGAAAGACCTGATCGAACAGATCGCCATCGAAGCACGACATTCTGAGTTTGTGGATGAAAAAAGCGGGGTGTCTGCCCGATTGACGATTTCTGCCTACGAGAATTTGATTTCTGCAGCAGAGAGACGGATGTATCGAAACAATGAATCCGCTACGGTCATTCGAATATCCGATTTGATTGGTGTCATTCCGGCCATTACCGGAAAGGTAGAACTCGTCTACGAAGGAGAACAAGAAGGTGCTGGATTGGTGGCCTACAATCTGATCGGTAAAGCGATCCGCAGTCAATTTGTGGAATACTTCCCATCTCCCGAGCAAAAGAAAAAAGAGAAAGCCGGGAATCCCTATGTGATTGCATTGGCCTGTTTTGGGGAGGGAAATG
>JAXISU010000465.1:0-2117 GCA_034680425.1 Cyclobacterium sp. | reverse complement strand
CATAAGTTCCTACAGGGTAGGGGCTTCCTTTCTCGTAAAAAAATACAAGGGTTTGTTCATTGGTGTCAAACCAAAACTCTTGTTTGACGGTATAAAACTCCTCTTTTCCAGACCAATTGAAGTTGCCAGAACCCTTTGCCAAATCAAATAGCGGCAACTTATTGGGACCAAGTACCTGGAGGTAAGCTGTTCTACTCCCTTTTTCTGCCACGGTATTTTCCCCGAGTTTGGCCACTACTTGAATACCTTTGAGTTGCTTGTTTTTAAATGCCTTGCCAGCAGCCAATTCCTTGCCGCGTGCATTGACCCCTGAGATACGGATGCCAGAAAGTTTGAGCTTGGACGCTTCCGCTACCTTAGTTGCCAATTCCTGCTTCTGAATATTGATTTCGGCCACCTCTTTCTCCATTTCGGATTGGGTGCTCTTTAAAGTTTCATTTTCAGAGGAAAGGGCTTGGTAACGGGCTTGCAGCTCAGTAATTTCCTTATCCTTTTGGACCAGGAGGGTAGAAAGATCATTGATGCGCTGATTCAGGGCTGCTATTTCTCGGGCACTTCGCTGCGTATTGGATTTTTTCTCTTGAATCAACTGGTCTTGGAGGAAGCGGAGCTCGGTCACATTGGCTCCCAATTTTTCCAATTCCTGTATGCGAAGTTCCAATTGGGTTTCTACCGAATCTAGCCGTGTACTCAAGGCGTTATTTTCTTCGGTCAATACCGTGATTTCTTCCGTTTGCTTGCTTTTTTCGAGGTGGTCCAAGTACAATTTGGCTCCGCTAATCAGTACCAATAGGACCAATACCACTAGGATTAAATTCTTCCCCTGTTCGGATTTTTGTGGAGCTTGATTTTTGAGTTGTTGGTCCATAGGAAAACTATATTTTCAGAATCTTTAGCTTTTCAGTTTCTAGCTGTTTTTCCAACTACTACCGGCTAATCAATTCCTTACCTACTCTTTATCAATATCTTTGCCAATTCTTGACAAGTAGGGATAAAGTTTGCCCTCCTAGCGTTTTGGCTGGGTTTCTCCATTCAAAAATCTAGGATGCCTGTCGAGGTGGGATCAATAGGATAAATTCAGATTGGTTTTTGGCCCAGAATAGGATACAAAGGCAACCCCAAAATCAAAAAAATCAAGGGTGAGATGGATTCGTGTGTCTGCTTGAACCTTTTTCCAACTGGCATTCATCCCTTGGCTTTGGTGGATCCCCGCGAGCAACAGGATTCCTTGAGTATGCATCTTTGGTACAATTAGGTTGAGGATTTCCTGCAGGTAATCTTCTGAGCTTTGAGGATGGATGAGTACAAAATCGAAGGACTGCTGTTTCTGAATTTGCTGTAAATCAGCTTCCGTTTCTTGTGCTAAAGATTCTAGTGCCGGAATTCTGAACAATTTTCCTTGAGTAACTTGATTTAAACTCTTTGTGATTGTTTCATTTCCAAAACCCAGTTCTAGCACTTGATTGGCAGGGGTGATTTGGCAGAAATAGAAAGCGAGTAAGGCTATTTTTTCCGTTTTGCTAGAAGGCTTTTCTTTTTTTAGCAGATCGAGTGCTCCTTGGTACACTGAAAAAATAAAGGGAGACTGTTGACTGTACCGATCTTCTTTGACAAGCCAATGCTTTAAATAAGCAAAGGCAATTTGTCCTGCATTTCGCTCCATTAATTTTGGAAGAGCGTAGCAATTAGCTGAAACTCTGGAATCACTACCTCCCAAAGTTGTCCATCCCGTAGCTTTTCAAGGGTAAAGGAGCCGCGCATTTTACCAATGCCAGATTTCAAATTGCACCCCGAAACATAAGTATGTGTCTCTCCTGGCTCCAAAATGGGCTGCTGCCCGACCACTCCATCACCCTCTACGATTTTTCGGGTTTCGGCGGCATCAAAAATTTCCCAACGTCTACGCAACAATTGCACCGTATGGTTGCTTTTATTTTCTATGCGTACCTTGTAGGTGAATACATAATGGTGCTGCTGCGGGTTCGAAAAATCCGGCTGGTAGGTAGTTTCAACACTTACTTGAATTCCTTTGGTAATCGCAGAGACCATGGTATTGTCTATTGAACCACTAAGTTAGAATTTCTACTTCTCAAATCAACCCTTACGAGATGGATGTT